>CALWYA010000005.1 GCA_944385645.1 uncultured Oscillospiraceae bacterium | reverse complement strand
TTGACCACCCCGGGCTTGGCCGGCTCCCCGGGGGCCATCTCCACGTCGGGCAGGGCGGCGTACAGGGCGTCGATGGAGCCGTACCGCCGGATGAGGGCCATGGCGGTTTTCTCCCCCACCCCCTTCACCCCGGGGATGTTGTCGCTGGCGTCCCCCATGAGGGCCTTCAGGTCCACGATGTGGACGGGGTCGAAGCCGTACTCCTCCCGGAAGGACTCCGGGGTCATGTCTTTGGTGGTGGTGCGCCCCATGCGGGTGGACACCAGCTTGACGGTGGCGGTGTCGGTGACCAGCTGGAGGGAGTCCTTGTCCCCGGTGACGATGGCGGTCTCCCAGCCGGCGGCGGTGTCCTTCACCGAGATGGTACCGATCAGGTCGTCGGCCTCCCAGCCGTCCAGCTCGTACAGGGGGATGTTCATGGCCCGCAGCACGTCCTTCAGGATGGGCATCTGGCTGGCCAGCTCGTCGGGCATGCCCTTGCGGGTGGCCTTATAGCCCTCATAGGCCAGATGTCGGAAGGTGGGGGCCTTCCGGTCAAAGGTGACGCACAGCGCCTGAGGAGACACTTCGTCCAGCAGCTTGTTGAGGATATTCAGAAAGCCCAGAACGGCGTTGGTGGGCTGGCCGGAACGGGTGGTCAGGTTCTGACTGACCCCGTAGAAGGCCCGGTTGACGATGGAGTTGCCGTCGATGACCATCAGCTTGTTCATGATGAAAATCCTCCCAGCGGGGGCGCGCTCCGGCGGGCAGGAGGCGCCAAATCAACGTACAGTATATCAGTTTTCCCCCAAATGGGCAAGGGAAAGAACGTCGGGGCCCTTTTCAAGATAAGAAGTGATGGATTAAACTCCGTCGGTTTCACCAACCAGCCTTGCAAAAATCATATCAAGATGTTATTATGTCAACAATAATTAAAGTTGAAGTTTTGACGAAACATATGGCAACTAGGGGGGCATAAAATGGGTAACGCTGTATTTTTTATCGTAATTAACTTTGCGTTCTTTCTTGTAATGGAACTTGTCATGATGGGGGCCTTTCAGTTGTCAAAATCTACAAAGGCTAAAAAAGTCGTTGGCATAATGTGCCGAGCATTTTTAGGGTTGTTCATCGTTTGCTATCTCGCATTAGTCGTGCTTTGTGTCATTGTAGGCATTGACCTTATTTTCAAAGGAGAAATTGGACAAGGTATTTCTATGTTCTTCTTTGCCGTTTTGATTGCAGCTTGCGTTTATATATGGCTAATTACAGGCTGGGTTAAGCGTATAAAAAAGATGAAATAATCTTATTTTAGCTTACTGAACAACGGAATAATATCTATAAAAAAATAAGTGAATCAAACGCAAGGTTCTCTCTGTCAGCAGCAGAAGGAACCTTGCGTTTGGATCGATTCACTCATAAAATGGAATTTCCCTTGAAATCATTGCCTTCCTTGAAAGGGGAGAACATCGGGCCGGCGGAACTGCCGCCGGCCCGATGTTTATAAAATGCTCAGAGGCGGGCCGTCCAATTCCACGATCCGGGCGGCCCGGGGGACGGTCTCCTCCCCGTGGCTGACCAGCAGCACCGGGGCGTCCAGCCCGGCCAGCCGGTCCAGGATGCGCCCCGCCCGGGGCGGGTCCACCCCGGCAAAGGGCTCGTCCAGCAGGTACAGCCGGGCGGGGAGGGCCAGGCACCGGGCCAGGGCCAGCCGCCGGCCCATGCCGCCGGACAGCTGGGCGGGGTAGCGGTCCTCCTCTCCGGTCAGCTCGGCCAGCTCCAGCAGGGCGGGGACCTCCCCCCGGCGCTCTTTGGGAAGGACGTCGGACAGCTGCTGTGCCGCTGTGCGCCAGGGGAGCAGCCGGTCCTCCTGGAACAAAATGGCGGTCTGAGCCGGGGGAACGGCCAGGTTGCCCCCGGTCAGGGGGACCAGTCCCGCCAGGACCCGGAGCAGAGTGGTCTTGCCGCAGCCGGAGGGCCCCCGGAGCAGGGTGATCCCCCGGTCGGGGACGGACAGGGAGAAGTCCTTCAGCACCAGCTTGTCCCCATAGGAGACGGTCAGGCGGTCACACAGCTTCACCCGGGCCACCCCCTTGTCCACCGCCGGGCCCCCAGGCGCAGCAGCCCCTCCAGGAGCAGGCTCAGGGCCACCGTCACCCCCGTCCAGGCGAAGAGCTCCGGGATCTCCAGGTAGTACTTGGTCTGATAGATCTGGGTACCCAGGGCGGGCAGGGGGAGGCAGAGCACCTCGGCGGCCACCCCGGATTTCCAGGCCAGCCCCGCCCCGGTGGTCAGGGCGGACAGGAGATAGGGCCGCAGGGAGGGGAGATAGAGCAGGGTCAGCAGCTTGCCCCGGGAGAAGCGGTAGGCCCGGCCCAGCTCCAGCAGCTTGGGGTCCACCGCCCGGATGCCCTGGGACAGGCTGTCCCACACCACCGGCAGCACCATCAGGGCGGCGATGACGGCGGGGACGGCGTCCCGGCCCGTCCACAGCAGCACCAGTAGGATGAAGGAGGCCACCGGGGCGGCCCGCACCACCCGGATGGCGGGGGAGAGGAGCCGGTCGCACCAGCGGCTGCGGCAGGTGAGGGCGGCCAGGGCGGCCCCCAGGCAGTAGCCGGCGGCCAGGCCGAGCACCACCCGCAGCAGGGTGGTCCCCACGTTCCCCCAGAAGGAGGGCTCCCGGGCCAGCTCCCCCAGGGCGGCCAGGACGGAGACGGGGTAGGGCAGGAGCAGCTCGTTGCCCCGGCCCTCCAGCCGCCAGTCCACCAGAAAAGCGGACAGCTGCCAGACCCCCAACCAGAAGACGGGGGCCGGCAGCTGTCTCAGAACTTTTTTCAGGGGCTCAGCCCACCCCATAGTAGAAGGAGTCATAGGGCAGCCCGCCGCCGATGGAGTCGGGGGCCGCCTGGAACAGCACGGTGTAATAGCTCTCCAGCACGGAGTGCATCTCCTGGCCGGTGAGGAAGGTCAGGTTGCACTGGGGGATGGCGGCGGCAGCCACCGCCTCGCTGGGGGTGATGCCGTACTGGGCGGCCAGGGCGGCGGCCTGGTCCAGGTTGGCCGGGTCGGCCATGAACTCGATGGATGCCCCATAGGCCGTCAGGAAGTCCTCCACCTCCTGGGGGTGCTCGGCGATATAGTCCGTGCGGGCCACCAGACAGCCCATGGGCAGGGGGCCGGCCCCCAGGGCGTCCCACTCCTCGGACAGGGACAGGGCCTGCCGCACTCCGCTGTCCTGGAGGAGCAGGGCGGTGGCGGCGGGGACGGGGAGCATGCAGATGCCGGCGGCGGAGGCGGTCATCTGGACGGTGATCTCCTGGGGGGTGAGCCACTGGATGTCCACGTCGGCGGGGTCTACCCCGTTGCGCTCCAGCAGATAGTTGAGGATGTGCTCCGGATTGGCCCCCCGGGTGTTGGAGGGGGCGTACAGGGTCTGCCCCGCCAGGTCGGCCATGGAGTGGACGGTGTCCCCCTTCTCCAGGATGTACAGCACCCCCAGGGTGTTCACCGCCAGCACCTGGATGCCCCCGTCGCTCTTGGCGGACAGGTTGGCGGCGGCGTTGGTGGCCATGGCGGCGATGTCGGCGTCCCCGTTCACCAGGGCGGTGGACACCTCGGTGTTGTCGGTCACCACCTGGACCTGTGCAAAGACGGGGGTTGTCTCGTTGTCGGCCATGAGCTTGGCGGCCCCCACCCCGGTGGGGCCGGACAGGACCAGCAGGTTGGGCAGCCCCTCGGCGGACACGTCGGGATCGGAGGCGTCGGGCGTGGAGACGTCGGGGGCGGACTGGCTGGCGGAGCTGCCGGAACCCGAGACGTCGGGGGCCTCTTTGGGGCCGCAGCCGGCCAGGGCGGACAGCGCCAGGGCGGCGCACAGGAGCAGAGAGAGCGTTTTTTTCATAGCGGATTCCTTTCAGTACGGCTCCGACTCGTCTGCCCCTTTCCGCCCCGCGGGGCGGAAAGGACGGAAAACGGGAAGTCGGGCATAACATCGTATTTGGCGGCGTCCGACCGCGGCGGGAAGGGGCGGGAGCGGCTCAGCCCAGACTGTTTCGATAGGCGGCGGGGCCGCTCTCGTACAGGTCGCCCCCGTGGGCGTCCAGGATGACGGTGAGGGGGAAGTTCTCCACCTCCAGCCGGCGCACCGCCTCACAGCCCAGGTCCTCCCAGCACAGGACCTCCAGCTCCTTCACGCTGGCGGCCATGAGGGCGCCGGCGCCCCCCAGGGCGGCCAGATAGACGGCCCCGTTGCGGACCACGGCGTCCTTCACCGCCTGATTCCGCTTGCCCTTGCCGATCATGAGCTTCAGTCCCAGGTCCAGCAGGCGGGGGGAGTAGGCGTCCATCCGGCCGCTGGTGGTGGGACCGGCGGAGCCGATGATCTCCCCGGGCCGTTCGGGGGTGGGGCCCACGTAGTAGACGGCCGCCCCCTCCAGGGGGATGGGGAGGGGCTTCCCCTCGTCCAGCAGGGCGCACATCCGCTGGTGGGCGGCGTCCCGGGCGGTGTACACCGTCCCGGACAGCAGGACGGTGTCCCCGGCCTGCAAGGGCTCCAGGTCCGCCCGGGTGACGGGGGTGGTCAGCTTGTACTGCATATCCGTCCCTCCTTTACAGCACCGCCGTGGCCCGGCGGGTGACGTGACAGCTCACATTGACGGCCACGGGCAGACCGGCCACATGGGTGGGGGCCGTCTCGATGGACAGGCCCAGGCAGGTGGTCCTCCCGCCGAAGCCCTGGGGGCCGATGCCCAGGGAATTGATCTCCTCCAGCAGCTCTTGCTCCAGCTGGGCGTAGAAGGGGTCGGGGTTGGGCTCGTCCAGGGGGCGCAGCAGGGCGTGCTTGGCCAGGGCGGCCACCTTGTCGAAGGAGCCGCCGATGCCGATGCCCAGCACGGTGGGGGGGCAGGGGTTGGAGCCGGCCAGGCGCACCGTCTCCACAATGAAGGCCTTCACGCCCTCCACCCCGTCGGCGGGCTTGAGCATCCCCAGGCGGCTCATGTTCTCCGAGCCGAAGCCCTTGGGGGCCACGGTGATCCGGCAGTCCTCCCCAGGCACCAGCCGGAGTGTGATGGCGGCGGGGGTGTTGTCCCCGGTGTTCACCCGGCGCAGGGGGTCGGCCACGATGGACTTGCGGAGATAGCCCTCCCCATAGCCCTGGCGCACCCCCTCGTGGATGGCCTGTTCAAAGTTCCCTTCGATGTGGACCTCCTGCCCCAGCTCCACAAAGACGCAGGCCATCCCCGTGTCCTGGCAGATGGGCAGCTGTCTGGCGTCGGCCAGCTCCAGGTTGTCCCACAGCAGGTCCAGGGTGCTTTTGGCCAGGGGCCAGGGCTCCTCCCCCCGGGCCCGGTCCAGGGCGGCGGCCACATCGGGGGGCAGGCGCCGGTTGGCTTGGATACACAGCCGGGCCACCGTCCGGGTGAGGTCGGCGGCGGAAATGGTTTTCACGGGGCATCCTCCTCGGGCCCGTCCGGCTCCTCCGGGGCGGGCATGTATTTGCGGAACACCGGTTCCATGAGAAAGGACCACACCACGGCGGTCAGACAGGGGCAGAACAGCAGGGGAAACCAGAACAGCCAGCCCAGCACCGCCGTCGCCAGAAAGAGGGCGTCGATGGCCAGGGTCCGGGGCAGATAGGCCAGGGACAGCTGCATCCCCACCTTCAGCGCCCCCAGGGGGGAGGCGGTGAACCGGGACAGGGCGGGGAAGGTCCAGCAGATGCCCCCCAGGGGGAGCAGGGCGAACACGAAGAAGGCCACCAGCACCAGACTGGCCCCGGCCATCCCCTCCAGCACGGCGGCGGCGAAGAAGTTCAGCACCGCGGCCAGGAGCAGCAGGATCAGGGCGGACAGCAGGCTGGGCAGCAGGGCCCCCTTCACCTCCCGGCGGAAGGTGGACCAGAACCGGACGAAGCCCCCGGGGGCGGCGGGGCGCACGTGGCGCACCGCCGCGTCGTACAGGGCAGCGGTGGCCGCCCCCCAGGTGACCACGGGCAGGGAGAGGATGAGCCACAGGGCGCTCAGCCCCAGCACGTCGGCCATGGAGCCGGTCCGGCGCCAGAAGGGGGATTCCGGGTTGAAGATGGTGGCGAACATGGGACGCCCTCCTTCAAAGGGTGGGTGAGAGAGTTGATACTCCTTATCATACCACGGCCCGCCCCCTTTGTCATCCCCCGGGGCGGACAATTATTTTGCCGGAGCGGGGCGGATTTGGATTGAAACCGGGGCGGGAAAATGGTACAATGAGATGACAAGCCCCGGCGGGCGCGCCGGAGATTTTTGTGAGGAAGAGGTGTCTGCCATGGATACGAAACAAGTGCTGCGGGACAGCCGGGCCTGGGTCCGGGACCAGCTGAAGATCAGCGTGGACTTCTGGCTCAAGCACGGGATGGACCCCGAACACGGCGGGGTGTACACCTGCCTGGACCGGAAGGGGGAGATCTACTCCACCGACAAGAGCGTGTGGATGCAGGGCCGCTGCGGCTGGATCTTCGCCTATCTGTGCCACGTGTACGGGCCCCGGGAGGAGTGGCTGGCGGCGTCCAAGAGCTGCCTGGACTTCATGGAGGCCCACTGCTTCAACCACGAGGCGGGGGACCGGATGTACTTCACCGTCACCGAGGACGGAAAACCCCTGCGCCAGCGCCGGTACTACTACTCCGAGGCCTTCTGCGCCATGGCCAACGCCGAGTACTACGGCGTCACCGGGGACAAGGCCCGGCTGGAGCGGGCCCGCTGGGCCTACAACATGTACTGGGACCTGAGCCACGGGGGCAAGGACCCCACCGGCCTGGGCCCCAAGACCATCCCCGAGACCCGGTCGGGCCGGGCCTTCGGCCTGCCCATGATCATCCTGAACGTGATCGGGGTGCTGATGCGGGTGGACCCGGAGCACAGGGCCGAGTATGAGGAGCGGGCCCAGCAGTGCGTGGACGAGATCTTCACCTACCACGTCAAGCCCGACCTGAAGTGCGTGCTGGAGAACGTGGACGTGGACGGCACCCCCCGGCTCTACTACACCGAGGGCCGCACCGTCAACCCCGGCCACGACATCGAGGGGTCCTGGTTCCTGCTGGAGCACGCCCACCGCACCGGGGATCAGGAGCTGGTGCGCAAGGCGGCCCAGATCTTCGACTGGGCCATCGAGGCCGGCTGGGACCAGGAGTACGGCGGCCTGCTCTACTTCATCGACTGCCTGGGCAAGCCCCCGGAGGCCTATGAGCACGACATGAAGCTGTGGTGGCCCCACAACGAGATCCTCATCGCCTCCATGATGCTCTACAAGGACACCGGGGAGCAGAAGTACCTGGACTGGTTCGTCAAGACCCTGGACTACTGCAAGGCCCACTTCGCCGACCCGGAGTACGGCGAGTGGTACGGCTACCTCCGCCGGGACGGCCTGCCCACCATGCCCTCCACCAAGGGCTCCACCTTCAAGGGCCCCTTCCATCTGCCCCGCTGCCTGATCCAGGTGGATCAGACCATCGGCCAGATCCTGGGCGAGGACTGAATACGCGGCCGCCGGCCCGGAGGCCAAGACAACAATGGGGAAGGAGCGCCGCCGCGGCGCTCCTCCCCCTCTTTTTGGGATGATCAAATCAGAGTGGGCACCAGCTCGGCCAGAGCCCGGGCCAGCGCCCGGTGCCCCTCCCGGGTCAGGTGCATGAAGTCCACCCGGTTGAAGGGGCACCCCAGGGAGCCGGCGTCCAAGAAGTGACAGCCGGTCTCCCGGGCCACCGCCTCATAGCGGAGGGCCAGCTGCCGGGACTTCTCCACCGCCCCGGCCCCCATCTCCTCGGCCACCGGGGAGGTGAGGACCCCCTCGCCGATGGGGGGCGGGGCGACGAGGAGGAGGTTGGGCCGGGCCCCGGGGGCCCAGCAGTCGGTGGCCTGGGCTGCCCGCACCAGCCGCTTCATCCCCAGGGCGATGGCGTGGGCGTCGGCCCCCAGCCGCTCCTTGGTGTCGTTGGTGCCCAGCATCACGATGAGCAGGTCCACCGGCTCGTGGGCCTTCAAAAAGGGATAGAGGTAGGGCAGGGCGGCCATCCCCTCATACGCCGGGTCGTCGAACACGGTGGTCCGGCCGGACAGGCCGTCCTCGGTGATCAGATAGTCCTCCCCCAGGGCCCGCTGGAGCAGACAGGTCCACCGCTCCTCCTCGTTGAAGCGGGCGCCGCCGTCGGCGCAGTCGGCCGGGTCGGCGCAGTAGCCGTGGGTGTTGGAGTCCCCCAGGCACAGGATATGTTTTTTCATGGCCGTCCTCCCCCGCGGGCGCGCCGGTCCGGCAGCGCCCGCCTCCAGATGAGTCAAGGATAGGGGAGGGCGGGGCGTTTGTCAAGGAGGGAGCGCCGCGGGCCGAAATAATTTCACAAAAGCCTTGACAAACAGGGGGCGGTCTTGTACAATTCTTACAGATAGAACCTGGAAAAAATGTAGGTTTTTATCGAATTTTCAAGAGGAGGAAATGAAAGATGAAACTCAAAAGAATTCTCGCTCTGGCCATGGCCGCGGCCATGGCCCTGAGCATCACCGCCTGTGGGGGCGGCGATGAGAGCACTCCCAGCGGAAGCCAGCCCAGCGGGAGCCAGCCCAGCGGCGGCGGCGCCGTGACCCTGACGGTGGCTTCCTTCAACATCGGCGGCTTCACCGATTCCGCCGCCTGGGAACCCATCATCGAGGCGTTCAATGCTCAGAACCCCGACGTCACCATCGAGATCCTGCCCGTGACCTATCAGGACGGCGACCAGCAGCTGGCCAACCTCATCGCCGGCGGCAACGCCCCCGACGTCGTCTTCGAGGGTCCCGAGCGCATCATCGGCAACTACGCCAACGAGGGCCTGCTGGTGGACCTGTCCGACCTGTGGGAGGGTGTCACCGACATCCCCGAGTCCATCTCCAGCGTCTCCCAGCTGGACGGGACCTACTACATGTACCCCCTGAGCGTGGCCGCCCACTGCATGGCCATCAACTATGAGGCCTTCGAGGCCGCCGGCGCTCTGCAGTACATCGACGAGGAGACCCGCACCTGGACCACCGACGACTTCGTGGCCGCCTGCGAGGCCCTGAAGGCCGCCATGGACGCCGGCACCATCACCATGGCCGAGACCGGCATCATCTACTGCGGCGCTCAGGGCGGCGACCAGGGCACCCGCGCTCTGGTGAACAACCTGTACTCCGACTACTATGTCACCGAGGACGGCTCCTCCTACAACGCCAACAGCGCCAACAACGTGAAGGCGCTGGAGCTGCTCCAGGGCATGGTCGACGAGGGCACCATGGGCGTGTCCACCAGCTATGCTGCCGCCGACGAGCTGCAGGCCTTCGCCAACGGCACCTGCGCCATGACCTTCTGCTGGAACTACTCCAACTACTCCCAGTACGCCGCCCAGACCCAGTTCACCCCCTTCGCCATGGCCTTCCCCTCTGACGACGGCGTGCCCGAGCTGGAGATGGCCGGCCCCTATGGCCTGTGCGTGTTCGACAACGGCGACCAGGCCAAGATCGACGCCGCCAAGGAGTTCGTGAAGTTCGTGTGCGACGACCAGACCGCCGGCGTCGAGGCCGTGAAGACCACCGGCTTCTTCCCCGCTCACGAGGGCTGGGGTGACATCTATGAGGGCGACGAGACCCGCGCTCCCTTCTCCCTGATGAGCGAGTACCTGGGCCGCTACTACAGCCTGACCCCCGGCTGGGTCGCGCAGCGCGCCCTGTGGTGGCCCATGCTCCAGGCGATCATGGGCACCGGCGCCGACGTGCAGACTGCCGCCGACGACTATGTGGCCCAGGCCAACGCCGGCATGGCCGGCTGAGCCGGAGAACCCTGACACAAGCAGACGAATAATCCACGCGCGACGCTGTGCCCGCTCCCTGACGAGAGGGGGCGGGCACGGCCCCTTTTCCCCCCGGAACCGGGGGAGGAGAAACTATCCTAAGCAAGAGGGGGAAAATCTGTATGGAGCAAAACACCGCCGCGGCGGTCAAGCCCAAGCGGGCAAAAAAGCCGTCCCAAACCTCGGGGATGAGCCGGGCGCTTGTCCGCAGAGAGACCATCTCCGCCTACTGTTTTCTGGCGCCGGCCCTGGTCTTCTTTGTGGCCTTTGTGGTCATCCCCATGTTCATCTGCGTGTTCTACAGTCTGTTCGACTACTCCCTTGGCGGCATCAACGGGTTTGTGGGGCTGGACAACTATATCCAGCTGTTCCAGGACCCGGTGTTCCACAAGGGCCTCATCAACACCATCATCATCGTGTTGGTGGCCGTCCCCGCCGTCACAGCCTTCTCCCTGTGGGTGGGCTCCGCCATCTACCGGATGAACGCCTTTACCCGGTCCTTCTTCCGCTGCGTGTTCTACCTGCCGGTGGTCACCGGCTCGGTGGCCATCACCGTGGTGTGGAAGTGGATCCTGGACCCCTACAACGGTATCCTCAACCAGCTCATCGGCACCAACGGCTACAACTGGCTGGGTGAGGGCAAGACCGCCCTGGCCTGCATCATCCTCATCCTGTTCACCACCTCCATCGGTCAGCCCATCGTACTGTACGTGGCGGCTCTGGGCAACGTGGACAACTCCATCATCGAGGCCGCCCAGGTGGACGGCGCCACCAAGCTCCAGGTGTTCTGGAAGATCAAGTGGCCCGCCATCATGCCCACCACCCTGTACGTGCTGGTCATCACCACCATCAACTCCTTCCAGTGCTTCGCCCTGATCCAGTTGATGACCCGCGGCGGCCCCATGAACGCCACCATGACCATCATGTACCAGGTGTACGATTCCGCTTACCGGCTGTATGATCTTGGCTACGCCAACGCCATCGGCGTCATTCTGGCCATCATCATCGCCATCTTCTCCGCCATTCAGTTCAAAGTGGCGAAGACGGACTAAGGGGGGGTGAGAAGATGAGTGCAAATACTGCGACCAAAAAAATGAACAAACACGTGGACCTGACCGGCACTTCCACCGGCTATAAGGTCTTTGTGGTGATCGTCCTGATCCTGGTGTCCATCTTCTTCCTGTTCCCGCTGTACTGGATCGTGACCGGCTCCTTCAAGCCCCAGCTGGAGATCACCTCCCGGGTGCCCATCTGGTTCCCCATGGAGCCCACCACCGACAACTACGCCCGCCTGTTCGAGCACCCGGCCTTCCTGTGGCTGTTCAACATCGTGTTCATCTCCGGCATGGCCATGGTGCTCACCTGCATCACCGCCTCCCTGGCGGGGTACGCCCTGGCCAAGAAGCGGTTCATCGGCCGGGCGGTGCTGTTCACCATCATCATCTGCGCCATGGCCCTGCCCAAGCAGGTCATCGTCATCCCCCTGAACCAGGAGATGACCAACATCTTCCACCTGAATGACACCCTGTGGGCGGTCATTCTGCCCACGGTGGGCTGGCCCTTCGGCGTATTCCTGATGAAGCAGTTCGCCGAGACCATCCCCACGGAGATTCTGGAGGCCGCCCGGGTGGACGGGGCCGGAGAGCTGCGCACCTTCATGACGGTGGTGCTGCCCATGATCAAGCCGGGCATCGGCGCCCTGGCCATCTTCACCTTCGTGAACACCTGGAACGACTACTTCCTCCAGCTGGTCATGCTCAACAGTGAGGAGGTCTGGACCCTGCCCCTGGGCATTGCCAAGCTCCAGGGCGAAATGTCCTCCGACTTCGGCCTGATCATGGCCGGCGCGGCCCTGGCCTCCATCCCCATCATCGTGGTGTTCATCGCCTTCCAGAAGTACTTCACCCAGGGCATCGCCATGGGCGCTGTGAAGGGATAAACCCACGCACACAAGGACCTATTTTCTCAGAGAGAAGGGATTATCATGAGCGATTTGAACAAGTATCAGGGCGTGATCCCCGCGTTCTACGCCTGCTATGACGACCAGGGGAACATCTCCCCCGAGCGGGTCCGGGGCCTGACCCGGCACCTGCTGGCCAAGGGGGTCAACGGCCTGTATGTGGGCGGCTCCTCCGGCGAGTGCATCTACCAGAGCGTGGAGGAGCGCAAGGTGGTGCTGGAGAACGTCATGGCCGAGGCCAAGGGCAAGGCGGTGATCATCGCCCACGTGGCCTGCAACAACACCGCCGACTCCTGTGAGCTGGCGGCCCACGCCGAGGCCCAGGGGGTGGACGCCATCGCCGCCATCCCCCCCATCTACTTCCACCTGCCCGAGTACGCCATCGCGGCCTACTGGAACGACATCTCGGCCGCCGCCCCCAACACCGACTTCGTCATCTACAATATCCCCCAGCTGGCCGGGGTGGCCCTGACCGGCTCCCTGCTGAAGGAGATGAAGAAGAACCCCCGGGTGGTGGCGGTGAAGAACTCCTCCATGCCCGTCCAGGACATCCAGATGTGGCGGGACGCGGGGGTGCTGGTGTTCAACGGCCCCGACGAGCAGTACATCTCCGGCCTGGCCATGGGCGCCTGCGCCGGCATCGGCGGCACCTACGCCGTCATGCCCGAGCTCTTCCTGAAGGTCTATGACCTGTTCCGGAAGGGGGAGATGGAGCCCGCCCGCCAGATCCAGAACGACATCGACCGGATCATCTACAAGATGTGCGAGGCCCACGGCAACCTGTACGCCGTGCAGAAGGCCATCCTGGCCAAGGACGGCGTGCCCTGCGGCTCGGTCCGCAAGCCCATGCCCGCCCTGATCGACAGCGATCAGGCCATCGTGGACGAGGCCCACGCCATGATCGCCGCCGCCATCGCCAAGTACTGCTGAGAGCGGGAGGGCGACCCATGAGAATTACCGACGCGCTGGTGTTCGACGTCAAAGAGGGCTTCGTCCACCGGGACCTGTGCGTGCAGGACGGCCTCATCGCACGGGAGGGCGGGGACGCCGTCTCCGCCCCGGGGTGCTATCTCATCCCCGGCCTCACCGACCTGCACTTCCACGGCTGCGTGGGGGAGGACTTCTCCGACGCCACCCCGGACGGCCTCCAGAAGATGGCCGACTATGAGCTCAGCCGGGGCGTCACCCAGATCTGCCCGGCGGGCATGACCCTGGGGGAGGACCAGCTCACCCGCATCTGCCAGAACGCCGCCGCCCACAAGGCTAAAAACGCCGGGGGGGCGGAGCTGGTGGGGGTCAACCTGGAGGGGCCCTTCCTGTGCAAGGCCAAGAAGGGGGCCCAGAACGAGGCCTTCCTCCACGACCCCGACCCGGCCATGCTCCACCGCCTCCAGGAGGCGGCCCAGGGCATGGTGAAGCTGGTCACCCTGGCCGCCGAGCAGCCCGGGGCCCTGGAGTTCATCCAGGGGGCCCGGCAGGATGGAGTCACCGTCAGCCTGGGCCACACCACGGCGGACTATGACACCGCCTGCGCCGCCTATAAGGCGGGGGCCCGGCAGGCCACCCACCTGTTCAACGCCATGCCCCCCTTCACCCACCGGGCCCCCGGCGTGGTGGGGGCCGCCTTCGACTACCCCGAGGTGAAGGTGGAGCTCATCTCCGACGGGGTGCACATTCACCCCTCGGTGGTCCGGGCGGTGTTCCGCCTGTTCGGCAAGGACCGGGTGATCCTGATCTCCGACTCCCTGCGGGCCACCGGCATGCCCGACGGCCGCTACCCCTTCGGGGGCCAGGAGATCGAGGTCCACGGCAACCGGGCCACCATGGTGGGCGACCCCGATACCCTGGCCGGCTCGGTGTCCGACCTGATGGCCTGCCTGAAGAGCGCCGTCTCCTTCGGCATCCCCCTGGCCGACGCGGTGACCGCCGCGGCGGTGAACCCGGCCAAGGTGCTGGGCATCTACTCCCGCCTGGGTAGCCTGGACGTGGGCAAGGAGGCCAACGTGGCCGTCCTGGACGAGCGGCTGGACCTGAAGGCCGTCCTGTTCCACGGCGAAGTGGTGTCCGGCGAGCTGTAAGACCTTCCCCCGCGATCAAACAAGCCAAGGGCCCGACCCCTACTCCATTTTCCATAGGGGCGGGCGCCGAATCAAAAGGAGGAAAAGACCGCCGGCCGGCGGTGCGGCAGTGTGGAGACCTGTCGCAATCCCCCGGGAGGTTCGCTCTCCCGGCGGGGAGGTCCCAGGGCGGAGGCCCGGGGATCACGGCCCGACAAATATGTCAACTGTTACCCTGAAAGGCGTCAAGAAGATCTATGACAACGCGGTGACCGCCGTCCACGACTTCAATCTGGACATCGCCGACAAGGAGTTCATCGTCCTGGTCGGCCCCTCCGGCTGCGGCAAGTCCACCACCCTGCGGATGGTGGCCGGCCTGGAGGAAATCAGCGCCGGCGAGCTGTACATCGACGGCAAGCTGGTCAACGAGGTGGAGCCCAAGGACCGGGACATCGCCATGGTGTTCCAGAGCTACGCCCTGTACCCCCACATGACGGTGCGGGAGAACATGGAGTTCCCCCTGAAGCTGAAGAAGGTGCCCCGGGAGGAGATCGACAAGCGGGTGAAGGACGCGGCCGAGATCCTGGGCATCACCCAGTACCTGGACCGGAAGCCCAAGGCCCTGTCCGGCGGCCAGCGGCAGCGCGTGGCCATCGGCCGCGCCATCGTCCGGGAGCCCAAGGTGCTGCTGATGGATGAGCCCCTGTCCAACCTGGACGCCAAGCTGCGCAACGAGATGCGCGCCGAGATCATCAAGCTGCGCCAGCGGATCAACACCACCTTCGTCTACGTGACCCACGACCAGACCGAGGCCATGACCCTGGCCGACCGAATCGTCATCATGAAGGACGGCTTCATCCAGCAGATCGGCACCCCCCAGGAGGTCTTTGAGCACCCCATCAACATCTTCGTGGCCGGCTTCATCGGGACCCCCCAGATGAACTTCTTCGACGCCAAGCTGATCGAGGACGGGGGCGGGGCCTATCACGCCGACGTGTTCGGCACCCGCATCGACCTGACCGCCGAGGACCAGAAGGCCCTGGCCGACGCCGGGACCCACGGCAAGGACGTGATCCTGGGCATCCGGCCCGAGCACATCCGCTTCACCCAGGGCAGCGGGGACGACATCCTCACCGGCAAGGTGGAGGTGTCCGAGATGATGGGCAGCGAGTATTACCTCCACGTGAACTGCCACGACAAGGACATCGTCCTCCGGGTTCCCACCGCCGATCTGCCCGCCGAGCTGCGGGGCGGCATCGCCTACGGCACCCAGATGAGCTTCACCTTCCGGCCCGAGTCCATCCACCTGTTCGACAAGGAGACCGAACGCAATCTGATCTGAACCGGATCTGTCAGCCGCCCCGCTTCGCGGGGCGGCTGGTTTTTAGAGGACAGAAGGGGCCCGGCCAAACGGCCGGGCCCCAATCTTTCACAGAGAAGAAATCAGCCGCCCTGCGAAGCGGGGCGGCTGATCTAAGGTTACATCATCTTGACGGTGTAGTACACGAACAGGGCGAAGATCCAGGCCAGCATCACGAAGATCAGGTAATAGGCCACGGTGGCGCCCAGAGCCATGGCCGCCGCCAGCACCAGAAGGCTGCCCAGGCAGCTGCTCAGGGTCATGGTGTAGGAGCAGTCGGCGGGGAGGAACTGGATGGGGGACTCCTTGGGGAAGGGGAGGGCGCCGCCCGCCTTCTTCAGCCACAGGGTGGCCGCCAGCACCAGGAGGATGCCCGCCAGCAGCAGGGCCGCCTCATAGCCCAACCCCTGGCCGAACCGCACGAACCACAGGCCCAGCACAGACAGGCCGGCGGCGGTGAGGCCCAGGAAGAACTCCTTCTGATAGAGGTAGTACACCACAGCCAGGGCGGCCCAGGCCACCACCAGCCAGAACAGCATGGACACGCCGGTGTCCTTGTACTTCAGCACCACGTGGGAACAGACGGCCAGCGCGCCGGCCCCCAGACAGATCAGCAGGGGGAGGACGGCCTTTCCGCCCTTCCGGGCCTGGAGCACCGACCAGACGAAAGCGACCACCGCCAGGACCAGGCCGCCGATGCGCACGGCGCGGAGCACGCCCTGGAGCAGGACCACAAATTCGATCTCGTCCACATAGTAGTTGATATAAAACCGGTTGAGAAATACCAGCAGGGCCTCCAGGACCACAGCGGCCGCCACCCAGAGCAGGGCGCGGGTCAGGGCGCGGTCCTCCTGGTGCCGCCGGTCGTCTCTCTGTTTTTTATCCATGCCTGTTCAGTCTCCTTGATACAGACCGGCCCGGCCCGGAGACAGTCCGGGCGGGTCGGCAGGTTCGATCAATTTATTATTGTACCAGATGCGCGATTTATTTGCAAGCGAGAATGAGAAAAACGACGAAATTTAAGAAAAGGTCCACGAAAAGAGGCCGGAGCAAGCGGGATACGGCTTGCTCCGACCTGGAGCTAGTGGTGGGAATCGAACCCACGGCCTGCTCATTACGAGTGAGCTGCTCTACCCCTGAGCCACACTAGCGGATCGCGTAGTCCATATGATGCCCTGACGGCGCAGCCGGAGTGGCATCATGGGTCGACGGTTTCGGCTGCCCCGTCAGGGGCGGGAAAAAGGACTTGAAATTCGAGTATACGATGATAGCCGCTTTGCGGCTATTATACCCAGTTTTCCGGCCCTCGTCAAGGAAAATCTGCCGGGCGGGCGGGGGAGCGCGGCCGGTGGGTCAGGGGGCGGCGTACTGCACCGGGCAGCCGTTGGCCTGATACCGCTCCCGAAGCTTGTTCTGCTGGGCGGGCTCTGGGTCCAGGTAGATGGTGCCGGTGAAGCAGTCCATCAGGGCCAGATGGCCCTCCCATTTGGCGGGCAGGTCCACGTCCACGATGGCGGGGATGCGGTAGGCCTGGACCAGCATGGAGGTGTGGCTGTCCAGAGAGCCGTTCTGGGAGATGAGGCCCAGCAGCCGGCGCTGATCCAGGTCCATCACCTCGCTGGGCAGGAAGCTGTCGGCCACCAGGATGGCGGGCTCTGCCATGGTCAGCTCCTGCCGGTCCCCCATGAGGGCCCGGAGTACCCGCTGGGAGATGTCGTGGATGTCCACCGCCCGGGCCCGCATATAGGGGCTGTCCATGGAGGAGAAGGCGGTGGAGAAGCTGGTCTCGGCCATCTGGACGGCGTACTCCGCCGTCACCCCCTTGTCCTGGATGAGGGCGCGGACCGTCTCCACATAGTTGCGGTCCTCCAGCAGCATGCTGTGGATCTTGAAAATAGAGGCCACCGTCTCCCCCACGTCCTCCAGGGCCCGGGCGTAGAAGGCCCGCAGCTCCTGGATCGCCACCTGCTGGGCCTGGTGGAAGCGAGTGGTCTCGCCCCGCCAGTTGTCCCGGTTGTACAGTTGGGGGGAGGGGACGGGGCGGCGGTAAAAGCACAGCCGACCGGCGACGATCTGCTGCATAATGGGTTTTCCTGTCAAGATCTGCATCCCGTCGCCCCCTTTCCCGGCCACAAGACTACATTTTTTTAGATTATAGCCTGTCCTCCGGCGTTTGTAAAGGTTACTTTCCTCCAAATTCTTTATCATGCAAAAGACTCCCTTCGTGCAATTCACAGACCGCCCGCACCCCGGCCTGTCCCGGCGGCGGATTCAGAAAACTGTATGCGGCCGGGAGAGCGGACATGCCCGCTTTACGAGCGGGGCAAATCGTGCTATAATACCCACCGGACAAAGACGGGCCGCCCCGCGGCCCGATTTCAGGAGGTCGTCAATATGGTATCTGAACGCATGAAGGGGCTGGGCACCGCCCGGTCCGTGATCCGGGAGCTGTTTGAGTACGGCAATCAGCGCGCCGCCGTGGTGGGCCGGGAGAACGTGTATGACTTCTCCCTGGGCAACCCCAGCGTCCCCGCTCCCGCCGCCGTCAACGAGGAGGCGGTCCGCCTGCTCCGGGAGCAGCCCGACCTGATCCACTGCTACACCAGCGCCCAGGGCGCCCTGGACGCCCGGCAGCGGCTGGCCGACTCCCTGAACCGCCGCTTCGGCGCCCACTACACCGCCGACCAGTTCTACATCACCGTGGGGGCGGCGGCCTCCCTGTGCTGCGTGTTCAACGGCCTGACCTGCCCCGGGGACGAGTTCATCGTCTTTGCCCCCTACTTCCCCGAGTACAAGGTGTTCATCGAGGGGGCCGGGGCCAGGATGGTGCTGATCCCCCCGGAGATCGAGGGCTTCCAGATCGACTTTGCCGCCTTTGAGCAGGCCCTCACCCCCCACACCAAGGGGGTGGTGGTGAACACCCCCAACAACCCCTCCGGCGTGGTCTACTCCCGGGAGACCCTGGAGCGGCTGGCCGCTCTCCTGCGCCGGAAGGAGGAGGAGTACGGCCACCCCATCTACCTGATCTCCGACGAGCCCTACCGGGAGATCGTCTACGCCGGCTTCCAGGCGGAGTGGATCCCCGACCTGTACCGGGACACCATCGTGTGCTACTCCTTCTCCAAGTCCCTGTCCCTGCCCGGCGAGCGCATCGGCTATGTGCTGGTCCCCGGGGACATCGCCGACAGCGGCGACGTGTACGCCGCGGTGGCGGGGGCGGGCCGGTCCCTGGGCTATGTGAACGCCCCCAGCCTGTTCCAGCAGGTCACCTCCCTGTGCTGTGACATGACGGCCGACCTGTCGGTGTACGAGCGCAACGCCAAGCTGCTGGTCACCTCCCTGCGGGAGATGGGCTATCACGTGGTGGAGCCCGGCGGGGCCTTCTACCTCTTCCCCCGCAGCCTGGAGCCCGACGACCTGGCCTTCAGCGAGCGGGCCAAGCAGTTCGACCTGCTCCTGGTCCCCGGCGCCGGCTTCGGCGCCCCCGGCCACGTGCGCATCGCCTACTGCGTCCAGACCGAGATGATCGAGCGGTCCCTGCCCAAGTTCAAGGCCCTGGCCGACTCCTACCGGAAATAAAAGTCCGTTCCAGGTTCCCGCCCCCTGTGGGGGCGGGAACCTCTTTTCCGGCGAAGGCAGGGGGCGGCCCGGAAAAGGGCGCGGTCTCCCCACCCCTTGACCGGAACGTTTTCCAGATCGGCCGGGGGAAAAGACAGCAAATTCCCGACCCAAGGGCGTGTGCCCCCCGGCCGCAGGCCGGGGGGCACACGCCCTATCTTTCATCCGATGAAAAAACACGGGCCAAAGCGCAAATTCCCTCTTTACAAAGGGGGCGTTATCTGCTATAATAGCGGAGCGTTCACAAGATAAGCGCCCGTAGTTCAATTGGATAGAGCGTCAGATTCCGGTTCTGAATGTTGGGGGTTCGAGTCCCTTCGGGCGTACCAGGCTAGGATAGATTGTAAGGTCTGTCCTAGCTTTTTTCTTTCCGTGACTTTTGCCGCTGTCGCCAATCAGGCTTCGTGCTTCGCACTCGCCTTCTTGGGAAGGGACCCGCAGCGGCCCGGCGTGCCCCCGGCACACCGGGCTTCGCTTCGGCTTCGGGCGTACCAAAACAAAAGGCATGACCAACGGTCATGCCTTTTGTTTTGGGTTCCGGCCGCCATAGGCGGCCTCCACCCTCCGGTGATTCAAATGCTCGGGGCGGCAAAGCCGCCCCTGCGCAATTCTCCGCCGCCTCCGGCGGCTCCGAATTTACGCCGCACTTGCGGCGCCGGCCAGAAGGCCGGTTTTGTCCTTCTGCGGCGCCGCATCTTTTTATCAACACAGAATAAAACGAAAGGCACGCTTACAGAGTGTCTTTCGTTTTGCATTTCGCCGCCCGTCTCCGCGCGGCCCGAAGGGGCGGATGGGACTGCTCGGCCAGATCGTAAACTTAAAAATTTTTTAGTTGACAAACCGGAGAACAGAATGTATACTGCAAATTGAAAATAGTTTACGATTTGAGGAGGACACAGCGATGGAGACAAAGCGCGCGGCGGTCTACCCCCTGGCCATGACGGCGGTGCTGGCCGCCCTGATGGCGGCGGCGGCCCCCTTTTCGGTGGCCATCGGCCCCGTCCCCCTGAGCCTCTGCACCCTGGTCATCTACCTGGCGGGCTATCTGCTGGGCGGGCGACGGGCCGCCCTGGCCACCCTGGCCTACATCCTGCTGGGGGCGGTGGGGATGCCGGTGTTCAGCGGCTTCTCCGCCGGCCTGGGGGTTCTGGCGGGGCCCACGGGGGGATACGTAGTGGGCTATCTGCCCCTGGCCGCCCTGTCCGGTCTGGCGGCGTCCCGCTTCCCCCGGAGCCGGGCCCTCCAGCTGCTGGGGATGGCGGGGGGGACCGCCGTCCTCTACGCCCTGGGCACCGCCTGGTACTGCTTCCAGTCGGGGGCGGCCCTGGCCCCCGCCCTGGCCGCCTGTGTGCTCCCCTTCCTGCCCGGCGACCTGCTGAAAATGCTGGCCGTCACGGCGGTGGGCCCCGTCCTCCGGGAACGGCTGGTCCGGGCGGGCATTGACCCGGAGCGGTAAAGTATACGGAGGGCCCCGCCGCGGCAGCGGCGGGGCCTTTTTCTGTCCCGCCTCTTGTCTTGGGCTGGAAAATATCCTATAATGAACACAATGCCGCATTTCTGCGGCGGCGCGCAAATCCGCGCGGACTGGTATCACAGCGGCGGAAAATATTTTGAAGGAGCGCGCAATAAAAGGCGCTGCCCGCGCATTTCTGAAATGACGGGAGATATGGGATATGCTGACCCTGTTGGGAATTCAGACAATGGAAGAGGACCCCGCCTGGCGCAACCGGGAGCTGGACCGGCTCCTGACCCAGGTGGGGGAGGGGGACCGGGAGGCCCTGGCGGAGGTGTACCACCGGGCCAGGGCATCGGTGTACGCCCTGGCCCTGTCCCTGCTGAAAGACGCCCACGAGGCGGAGGACGTGGCCCAGGACACCTTCGTGAAGGTGTGGGAGAGCGCTCCGGGCTATCGGGCCCAGGGCTCCCCCATGGCCTGGATGCTCACTATCGCCCGGAACCTGGCCCGGATGCGCCTGCGCCGGGGCGGGCGGCAGGTGGGCCTGGAGGAAGAGGAGTGGAACGCCATCCCCGCCGACGCCCCCGCCGTCTCCCCCGAGGACCGGCAGGTGCTCCAGACCGCCCTGGCCGCCCTGGGGGAGGAGGAGCGGCAGATCGTCCTGCTCCACGCGGTCACCGGGCTGAAGCACCGGGAGATCGCCGCGCTGATGGAGCTGCCCCTGGCCACCGTGCTGTCCAAGTACCACCGGGGATTGAAGAAAATGAGAGCCCAGCTGGAAGGAGATGAGACCCCATGACCGACCGGGAACTGGAATCCCGCCTGGCCGCCGCCCTGGAGCGGACCGCCCCCGACGATGTGGAGGCCGTCCTGGCCCGCTGCGGCGCCCAGACCGGGGCGGTCGTCCCCCTGACGGGACAGGGGAGCGGCCAGTCCGGCAGACAGAAAAAGAGATGGGTTCCCTTGGCCGTGGCCGCCTGCCTGGTGCTGGCGGTGGCCGGCGGCGGGGCGGGCTATGTCCATCAGCTGAACCAGGCCGTGGCCTCCGTGGTCTGCCTGGACGTGAATCCCAGCGTGGAGCTGACGGTGAACCGGCACGAGACGGTGCTGTCCGCCACCCCCGCCAACGCCGACGCGGTGGCCATCCTGGACGGGATGGACCTGACGGGGGCCAAGGTGGACGTGGCCATGAACGCCATCGTGGGCTCCATGCTCACCAACGGATATGTGGATGAGCTGGCCAACTCCATCCTCATCACCGTGGAGGACGACGACGCCCAGCGGGGGGCCGCCCTCCAGCAGGCGCTCACCGCTCAGGCCGACGCCATCCTGGCCAGCTACCAGGTGAACGGGGCCATTTTGTCCCAGACCATCCAGAACAGCGCCCAGCTCCAGCAGCTGGCCGCCGACTACGGCATCTCCTCGGGCAAGGCGGCCCTGATCCAGACCATCGTGGACGGCAGCCACGGCACCAAGACCTTCGAGAGCCTGGTGGGCCTGTCCATCAACGAGCTGAACCTGCTCTACTCCGCCCTGAACACCGCAGCCCCCGCCCCCGACGGGGGGCAGGAGGTCCAGACCGCCCCGGTCCAGACCACCGGCCAGGCCAACGACAGCGCCTATATCGGCCTGGAGGCCGCCCAGCAGGCCGCCCTGGCCCACGCCGGCGTGTCCGCCGCCGACGCCGCCTTTCTGGAGGCGGAGTACGACTGGGACGACGGCCGGATGGTGTACGAGGTGGAGTTCCGGGCCGGCGGCGTGGAGTATGAGTATGAGATCGACGCCCTCACCGGAGAGGTGGTCAAGTATGAGCGGGAGGGCGGCTCGGTGAGCGGCCTGCCCGCCGTGGACACCGGCTCCTTCATCGGGGAGGAGGCCGCCAAGGCGGCCGCCCTGGCCGACGCGGGGGTCGCCGAGGCCGACACCACCTACTGCGCCGCCTGGCTGGACTATGACGACGGCTGGCCCGAGTGCTATGAGGTGGAGTTCATGGCGGACAACACCCGCTATGAGTACAAGATCGCCCTCACCAGCGCCGCGGTGCTGGAGCGGGAGCTGGAGCGGTACGGCCCGCCCGCCGGCGGGAACACCGGGACCGGCCAGGGCGGAAACGCCGGAGCCGGTTCGGACCCCGGCGGGACGGCCGGCGACATCGGGGCCCAGGCCGCCCAGCAGGCCGCCCTGACCCACGCCGGGGTGGCCGCCGCTGACGCCTACGAGCTGAAGGTGGAGCGGGACTGGGACGACGGCCGCCTGGAGTACGAGGTGGAGTTCAAGTCCGCCGGCTATGAGTACGAGTACAAGATCGACGGCACCAGCGGCGCCGTCCTGGAATTCGAGCGGGATTGGGATTAAAAAACGAAAGCATCGGCCCCGGACGGCATCTGCCGCCCGGGGTCGATGTGCGTTCAGGCTCCGCCGCCAGTGCGCCGCCTGTACCACAGGTAGCTCATCACCGTGGGGATCAGGGCGGTGAGGAGCGTCCCGGCCATCAGCACCGCGAAGGTGACCGGCTCGGGGAGCAGGATGGCGGAGACCACCGTCGCCAGCCCCGTCAGGAAGAACAGCCCGCCCCCCAGCCGGTGGGCCCGGTTCCACACGTCCGGGTCGGAGAGGGTCCAGGGGTTGCGGATGCCCATGAAGAAGTTGGACTTCACCTTGCCCATGAGGTTGCCCAGGAACAGGAACAGCAGGCCCACCAGGGCGGAGATCACCCGCCCCAGGGACAGGGTGCCCGGGCGGAGGATCTCCGCCAGGGTCACCCCCATGATGACGGCGATGAAGGCCGTGAGCACCAGGGCGGTGGCCTCGTAGTACTTCTGGAACTTCTCATAGCTGCGCTTTCTCGGGTCCAGCCGGGGCAGGAACTGGAACAGCAGGGCGAACAGGGGGCCCAGAGCCCCCATGAGCCACAGCTCGCTCTTGCTGCCCCAGCGGTTGACCTCCCCGTCGATGCCCCAGTGCATGGGCACCTGGTCGGGCAGGCGGGCGTAGAGAACGGCCACCAGCGCCAGGGGCAGCAGGGCCAGCAGCCACATGGCCGCGATGCACCACTTGGTTTTCATGTCAGGTCTCTCCTCTCAGTCCGGCGATCCAGCCGGTGATCTCGTCCAGGACGGACAGATTGAGCTCGTAGTAGATATACTTCCCCCGCCGGTCGTCGGAGATGAGCCCAGCCTGGCGCAGCACCGACAGGTGGTGGGACACGGTGGCTCCGGTCATGTCGAAGTGGCTGCCGATCTCCCCGGCGGTCTTGGCCCCGTCCCGGAGGAGATGGAGGATCTCTCTCCTGGTGGGGTCGCTGAGGGCCTTGAAGGTCTCCTGAAAGCCCACGGTGGACGCCTCCTTCATTTAGACTTTCATCGAAATAAAGATAGCACGGGCGCTAGCCGTTGTCAAGAGATATTTAGAAAATCATCGAAATGTTTTCGGAACCGGCCGGGCCACCCTGTGGACGGCTCCGGCCGGTTCCGGACATAATAAAACGCGCCCGCCCCCCTGCGGGGGCGGGCGCACGAGAAACGATCTCACTTGATGGCCATGGTGTCCACTTCGGTCTTGAGCAGGGCGGCGAACTGCTCCAGGGACATGGCCCCCAGGTCCTCGCCGGAGCGGTGCCGGGCGGAGACGGTGCCGTTCTCCATGTCCCGGTCGCCCACCACCAGCATGTAGGGGACCTTCTCCATGGTGGCCTCCCGGATCTTCTTGCCGATCTTCTCGTTGCGGTGGTCCACCTCCACCCGGAAGCCCTGCTTGTCCAGGTCGGCGGACAGCTGGTCGGCGTACTGGGCGGCCCGGTCGGTGACGGGCAGGATCTTCACCTGGACGGGGGACAGCCAGGCGGGGAAGGCGCCGGCAAAGTGCTCGGTGATGACGCCGATGAACCGCTCGATGGAGCCCAGCACCACCCGGTGGATCATGACGGGGCGGTGCTTCTCGCCGTCCTCGCCGGTGTACTCCAGCTCGAACCGCTCGGGCAGCTGGGAGTCCAGCTGGATGGTGCCGCACTGCCAGGTGCGGCCCAGGGAGTCGGCCAGGTGGAAGTCCAGCTTGGGCCCGTAGAAGGCGCCGTCCCCCTCGTTGACGGTGAACTCCTTGCCCATGTCGGTGATGGCGTTCTTCAGGATCTCCTGGTTGTGCTCCCACTGCTCCACGGTGCCGATGTGGTCCTCGGGCATGGTGGACAGCTCGATGGCATAGCTCAGGCCGAAGGTGGAGTACACCTCGTCAAACAGCCGCACCGTCTCCTGGATCACGTCCTTCAGCTGATCGGGGGTCATGAAGATGTGGGCGTCGTCCTGGTTGAAGCAGCGCACCCGGAACAGGCCGTGGAGGGCGCCGGACAGCTC
>CALWYA010000004.1 GCA_944385645.1 uncultured Oscillospiraceae bacterium | reverse complement strand
CACAACCCCCGGTTGCCGCTGCGCCCCCCGATCACCGAGGAGAGGAAGCACTGGCCTGACCAGCACATGCACAGGGCCCCGTGGGCGAAGACCTCGATCTCCACGGGGGAGTGCTGGCAGATGTAGGCGATCTGGTCCCGGCTCAGCTCCCGGCCCAGCACCACCCGGGTGAAGCCCAGGTCGGCGCAGGCCTTCACCCCGTCCAGGGAGTGGACGGTCATCTGGGTGGAGGCGTGGAGGGGCAGGTCGGGGGCGACCTGCCGGAGCATCCGGGCCACCCCCAGGTCCTGGACGATGACGGCGTCCACCCCGATCCGGCTGGCGTGGGCGGCCTGTTCGGCGGCCCGGGCCAGCTCCCGGTCGGTGAGCAGGGTGTTCAGGGTCAGGTGGACCCTGGCCCCCCGGAGATGGCAGTAAGAAACCGCCGCCGCGGCCTCCTCTGGGGTGAAATTTTTGGCGTTGCGGCGGGCGTTGAAGTCCCCGTAGCCCAGATAGACGCTGTCCGCCCCGTTCTGTACGGCGGCGGCCACCGCCTCCATGGAGCCGGCGGGGGCGAGCAGTTCCAGCATGGAAAATTGGCCTCCTTTTTCAGCGGAAAACCGGGCCGCCGTCGGCGGCCCGGACCTTCCGTCACTTCCGGGTGCTCAGCTTGAAGATCTCCCGCTTGGCCTCGGACAGCTCCAGCTTCAGCCGGTTGGCCTCCTCCAGGTTCTCCTTCACCTGGCGGCGCAGGTTCTCTCCCGCCTGCTGTTCCTTGAAGTACTCGTCGGCGATGTTCATGGCGGCCAGCACCGCCGCGTCGGCCAGGGACAGGTGGCCGGAGGAGATCTGCTTCAGCTGCTGATCCACGTGCTGGGCGCACTGGCGCACGTATTCCTCGTCCTCCACTGCCACCATGGTATAGTCCCGTCCGCCGATGGTGACCACGACTTTGTTCCTCATTGCGATTCCTCCCCGCAGATAATTTGGAGCCGGTCCCGGCATGGCTAGTTGTGACCATTATAACACGGCCCACACACTTAAAAAAGAGATATTTCATGAAATTTTCCCAAATCCGTCGTTCCTCGAGCCGAAAGGGGAGGAAGGTCCGCCGCTCGACGCCGGGGCGGCGAGAATTTTGCTGTTTACGCCGGGAAGATTTTGCGGTACAATGGTACGACAAGGCGGAGACGCCGGAACGACGGGAGAGGAGGGACCGCGCTTGACCCAGACCGATCTGCCGGGGGAGGTCCTGGCCATGACGGGCCGGGCGGCCGACCAGCTGCTGAAGCTGGACAGCGGGGACGCCGCCCTGGCGTACCTGTCCCTCCTGCGCCGGGGGGAGCTGCCCGGCTGGACCCGGGCGCGGCTGGACGCCGCCCTGGAGCAGCTGCAGCAGGCGGGGCTGGCCCCCGCCCAGGCGCCAGAGCCGGCCGCCGCCCCCGCCCCCGAGGCCCCGCCCCCGGAGTACGCCACCGAGGACATCGCCGCCGCCCTGGCCGACCGGGCGTCCACCTTCCCGGCCCTGGCCGACGAGGTGGAGCGGCGGCTGGGCAAGAAGCTGTCCGCCGCCGATCTGAAGAACCTGTACACCCTCTATGACCACCTGGCCCTGCCCGCCGAGGTCATCCTCATGCTGGTGGGCTGGTGCATCCAGGAGATGGAGCGCAAATACGGCCCCGGCCGCCGGCCCTTCCTGTCCCAGATCCGCCGGGAGGGCTTCGCCTGGGCCCGGCAGGGCATCGACACCATGGAGCGGGCGGAGGAGCACGTGGCCCGGCTCACCCGGCTGCGGGGCCGGGAGGGGGAGGTCCTCCGGCTGCTGGACATCCCGCCCCGCCCCCTGGTGGAGCGGGAGCGGACCTATATCGCCGCCTGGGACGACATGGGCTTTGACGACGAGGCCATCCGCATGGCCTATGAGCGCACAGTGCTGAAAAAGCAGTCCATGGACTGGGGCTATATGAACGGCATCCTCCGCCGCTGGCACGAGAAGGGGCTGCACACCGCCGCCGCCATCCAGGCGGGGGACCGGGACCCCCGGCCTGTCCGGGCGGGGGGGCAGCGGCCCGCCCCGGCCTCCCCCGCCCAGACCCAGCGGGACCGGGAGGACATGGAGCGCATGCGCCGGCTGATGGAGCAGATGAAGGGGAAGGAGGACGAGGGACATGGGCTATGACGCCAACGTGCTGCGCCGGGCCACCCAGCGGCTGGAGCAGGGCCGCCGGGAGCGGCGGGAGCGGGTGGAGAACCTGCGCCGGGACGCCTACGCCCGCCAGCCCAAGCTGGAGCGGCTGGACCGGCAGCTCCAGCAGACCATGGCCCAGCTGGTGGCCGCCGCCCTGCGCCAGGGGGAGGACCCCGCCCGGGCCGTCCGGGAGGTCCGGGAGCGCAACCTGGCTATCCAGCAGGAGCGGGCCGTCCTCCTGGGGGCCCTGGGCCTGCCCGAGGACGCCCTGGACGACAAGCCAGCCTGCCCCCTGTGCGGGGATACGGGCTGGCAGGGGGCGAAGATGTGCCGGTGTCTGCGGGAGCTGTGCGCCCGGGAGCAGATTGCCGAGCTGTCCAAACTGCTGGACCTGGGGGAGCAGTCCTTCGATACCTTCCGCATGGACTACTACAGCCAGTCTCCCTGGCCCGGAGGGACCTCCCCCCGGGAGAACATGGAGCTGGTGTATGAGGTGTGCCTGAACTACGCCCAGAAGTTCGGCCGCTTCCCCATCTGCAACCTGTTCCTGACGGGGGCCCCCGGCCTGGGCAAGACCTTCCTGTCCGCCTGTATCGCCCGGACGGTGTCCGAAAAGGGACACTCGGTGGTGTACGACACCGCCGGCAATATATTCGCCCAGTTCGAGGCCCGGAAGTTCCAGCGGGACAGCGCCGACGGCCAGGAGGCCCGGGATGAGACCCGGCGCTATCTCAACTGCGACCTGCTGATCCTGGACGACCTGGGCAGCGAGCTGGTCACCCAGTTCACCCAGTCCGCCCTGTACGAGCTGGTGAACAGCCGGCTGGTGGGGGAGAAGCACACCGTCATTTCCACCAACCTGACCCTGGAGGAGGCGGCCCGGCGGTATCCCCCCCAGATCGCCTCCCGGCTGGAGGGGGAGTACCATGCCCTGCACTTTTTCGGGGACGACATCCGGCTCCTGAAAAAGCGGCAGATGTGAGCCCCCGTCTATCACGATCCCCGGAGGAGAAGAAATGCCATACGTGATCCTGACCGCGGCCCTGGTGGGCCTGGACCAGCTGGTGAAATACCTGGTCCTGCAACATATCGAGCTGGGGGCCCATGTGCCCTTCATCCCCCACGTGCTGGAGCTGACCTACGTCCAGAACACCGGGGCGGCCTTTTCCATCTTCAGCGGGCACACCTGGGTGCTGGCTTTGATCTCCCTGACCATGTCCGCAGTGCTGGCGCTGGCCATCTGGAAGAACTTCTTCCGCCACCCGGTGGGCAAGGTGACCCTCACCCTGCTGCTGGCCGGGGCGGTGGGCAACCTCATCGACCGGGTGTTCCGGGGCTTTGTGGTGGATATGTTCAACGTGCTGTTCATGAACTTCGCCGTCTTCAACGTGGCCGACATCTGCGTGGTGGTGGGGGGCATCGCCGCGGTGGCCTATTACCTGCTGCTCATGGACAAGCTGGAGCCACGGGAGAAAAAGCATGACGACGCTGCGGCGGACCGCTGACCGGGAGGGGGAGCGGGCCGACGCCTTCCTGGCCCGGACCGTCCCCGACCTGACCCGCTCCGCCGCCCAGCGGCTGCTGGAGGAGGGGCGGGTGACCCGGGCGGGCAGGCCGGTGCGGAAGAACGACCGCCTCGCCCCGGGACAGGAGCTGGAGGTCCAGCTGCCCGACCCGGAGCCGGTGGAGATCGTCCCCCAGGACATCCCCCTGGACGTGGTGTACGAGGACGGGGATGTCATCGTGGTGAACAAGCCGGTGGGGCTGGTGGTCCACCCCGCCCCCGGCCATCCGGACGGCACATTGGTCAACGCTCTGTTATATCACTGCGGAACTAGCCTGTCCGGAATCAACGGCGAGCTGCGCCCGGGCATCGTCCACCGCATCGACCGGGACACCTCCGGCCTCATCATCGCCGCCAAGAATGACCGGGCCCACCTGGCCCTGGCCGCCCAGCTCCAGGACCACACCCTGGCCCGGGTGTACGAGGCGGTGGCGGTGGGCGGCTTTCAGGAGGACGCCGGCACGGTGGACGCCCCCATCGGCCGCCACCCGGTGGACCGGAAGAGGATGGCAGTGGACCGGAAAAACGGCCGGCCGGCGGTGACCCACTGGTCCGTCCTGGGCCGCTACCCCGGCTATACCCATCTGGAGTGCCGGCTGGAGACGGGCCGCACCCACCAGATCCGGGTCCACATGGCCTCCATCGGCCACCCCCTCCTGGGGGACACGGTGTACGGGGCCAAAAAGCCCTGGCCCGGCCTGGCCGGCCAGTGCCTCCACGCCCGGAAACTGAGGTTCCTCCACCCCTCCACCGGGGCGCCGGTGGAGCTGGAGTGCCCCCTGCCCGACTGGTTTGAGCGGGTTCTGAAGCAGATCGACAAATGAAACAGCCAGCGCCGCCGGGAGGCCGGCGGCGCTCTTTTGCCCCAAAGGGGCGGGGCAAATATGATTTGCTTGCCGGTTTTTGGGGGGCGTGCTAAGATTAGGAGGGAAAGGAGCGAGGCAGATGAATGAGATCGCCGTCCACATCCGCGCCATCCGCAGGGAGAAGGGGCTGTCCCAGGAGCAGCTGGCCCAGGCGCTCCACGTGACCCGGCAGACGGTGTCCTCCTGGGAGCGGGGCCTGTCCCTGCCCGGTCTGGACACCTTGGGGGAGCTGGCCCGGGCCCTTGAGGTGGAGCCGGAGCGGCTGCTCTACGGGGACCGGGGAGCGAGGAAGCCCCAATACCGCCGCGTGGCGGCCTGGCCGGTGGTGCTGGGTCTGGCGGCGCTGTTCTATGTGATGGTGTTTTGGATCATCCCCCTGTTCATGCAGTTTGTGGTGGGGACGTTTACCGACACGGCCATCCTCCTGGGCGGACAGCTGTTTTTGACCCTGGTGATCGGGGTGGTCTACTGCCTGCTGAAGGACGAGATCCGCAACCGGGACTTCTACGCCAGCCATGAGGATGACCCGCCCGACAGGGAGGAGTAAAAAACAGCAGCGCCGCCGGGAGACCGGCGGCGCTGCTCCTATCCTATCGGAGGATGATGTTCTCGGAGATCTCGCACAGGGCCTGGGCGGCCTCCAGGTCGAACCGGCCGCTGCGGGCCAGGTCGGACAGGGAGATCATGCCCACCAGCCTGCCCTCCTCCACCACCGGGAGCCGGCGCACCTGGTGAAGGGACATGAGCCGGGTGGCCTCCCGGCAGTCGGCCCCAGGGGAGACGGTGGCGCAGCCCCGGGTCATGATGTCCCGCACGGGGGTTTGGGCCGGGTCCTCCTCCGCCGCCACGCACCGCAGCACGATGTCCCGGTCAGTGACAACCCCCCGCAGCCGCCGGTCCTCCCCGCACACGGGCAGGGAGCCCACATTGTGCCGGCTGATCAGCCGAGCGGCCAGGGCCGCCGACGAGCTGGGCTCCACCGTCACCACGTTGGGATTCATCAGATCGCGCACCTGCATACAAAACCCGCCCTTCCGGTATGATTTGGTACAGCCAGTGTAACCGGGAGGGCGGGGGTTTATACACAGGGCGCGCCGAGGATAAATGGAAAACGAGAGAGAAATACGAATTTGGCATGTGTTCTTGAAGAAATACCATTGGAAATTTCTTTCGTCCTAATTTACAATAAAATCAATCTCCGCGCTTGATAATTGTATAAAATGCCAAAGTATGAACGCGCGATGAGGCGGCGGAGCTGCCCGAATCAGCGGGAAGAACTGTTGGCAGGCGCGGACAAAGTAGAAGGAAGGAGCGATACTTTATGATGAAACGAATGTCAAGACGATTGCTCTCAGCCCTGTTGGCGGGCGTATTGACCCTCTCCCTGATGGGTGGGGCGGCCGCAGCGGCCGGGCCGGAGGCGCCGGTCTCCTTAGACGGCCAGAGCGCCCCCACCTATGATTACAGCGATGCCAACCAGCTGCCCATGACGGGCTATTTTTCCAAAACGCTGACGTATGAGGACGCCGCTGGCGGACAGGCCAGCCGGGAGGTGTACATCTATCTGTCGGAGAACGCCTCGTGCCGTCCCTACTTCTATGTGATCGCCCTGCCGGACGGAGCGGACCCCACCCAGTTCCTGACGGAAAACGGTTGGTTCGACCTGGCGGAGCGCACCGGCGAGTGCCTGTTTGTGCTCACCGGCGGCGCGGAGGGCTGGGGCGCGCCAGAGGAGGAGCTGCCCTTCCTGACCCGGGCCATGAGCTGGCTGAATACTCCCACCGCCGACGCGCCCGACCCCGCCTATCCGGAGAAAAATGTGAACTACTGGTCGGCCTTCGGCGAGTGGTACTTCATCGGCTACGGCGAGGGCTGCGCCCCCCTGGAGGCCTGGGCAGCTCAGAATCCTATCTTTGTGATCGCCCAGGCCTATCTGGACGGCCAGAGCGCCGGCAGCGCCTATCTGGACGCCGTTGGCGCCCAGGAGTACCCTGTGGGAACCAATGGCTATGACATCTCCCAAGATGTGCGGGACCGCCTGACCGCCCGGGGAGAAGGCATGATCCTGCGGGGACAGGTTCCGGTTCCCACCCTGTTCGCAGGCTATGACAGCGGGGATTACAGTATCCAGTACTGGCAGAAGGCCAACTACTGTGCGGAGGCGGGGACCGCCGATGCCGTCTATGGCACGGTCTACGCCCAGTCTGAGGACTCCTCTCCCTGGCAGACGCAGTATGCCGGCCCCATCTCCCAGGTGGCCGTGGCCGGGGACAGCCTGACGACCCAGCAGGTCTATGAGTTCCTCACCTACTACACCCGTTATGACAACACCTCTGCCTACGGCAATGCTCTGATGCGCCGGGTGGATTACAGCGATGTGATCGTGGCCTGTCACCAGTCCCCCGATCGGTACGCCGAGCAGACGATCCAGACCCCCGATGGGCAGACCGGTACCATGATCTGCACGGTGGTGGAGATCAATGGCGAGCTGCGGGAGATCCTGTTCTACCTGCCGGACAGCGCCGCTCAGCTTCAGCCCAACGGCGCCCCCATCATCACTGTGTGGGCGGGCGGCAGCCAGACCAACATCATTTTCTTCGACTCCACCTGCTGGTGGGAGACCGCCAACCAGAACGGCGTCGCGCTGATCTTTGCCAACGAGGCCTATAACACCTCGGTGGCGGTCAGCCCCAAGGACGTGGACGCCTGCTATCAGACCATGATGTCCCTGCTCCGGGCCTGGGAGGCCGCCGGTAAGTTTGAGTTTGACTTCACCCGGGTGTACAGCACCGGCCAGTCCATGGGCTCTATGGAGTCCCAGCAGTTTGCGCAGGAGACCCCTCACTACTATGCCGCGGTGGCCTCCACCTCGTTCTATGAGAACTACGCCGACGCGCAGTCCGGCGATCCCATCCCCACCTACCTGGTCAACGGAGAGGGCAACGGCACGGACGATACCGGCACCCCCTTCGACGACCGCTGGAACCGTACCGACCTGTGGGCCCAGTATTTCCTGACGGTCAACGGCTTCCAGTATCAGGCCCCCGTCTATGACGCCAATGGCGAGATAACCCAGCTGGGCGTGCCGGTTTCCCAGCCGACGGAGAGCGTCTCCGGCCCCTATGACCGCTTTGAGACCTACACCTGGAGCAACGAGGCTGGAATCCCCATCATGCAGTACACCAACAGTCTGTACCGCCCCCACAACTGCCTGACTTCTGAGACTCCCATGCTGTGGGACTTCCTGGAGCACTACTCCAGGGATGAGAACGGCGTCCGCTATTACAGCGCCTCCGCCTTCCAGGAGGACGACGCGGTGGTGATTTTTGAGGCCCCCGCTTCCGATACCTGGTACGACGGCGCCCTGCGCTATGTGGGCGCCCGGGGTCTGCGGGCCGGCGTCGCCGCCTTTGAGGCCAGCCAGCCGCTGACCCAGGATACGATGGTCCAGATGCTCTATCATCTGGCGGGCTCTCCCCAGGGCGACGCGGCCGCCTGGGCCGAGGCCAACGACATTGCCGGTGGCGGGAGTGATGCCGCTGTCACCCGCGGAGAGGCCGTGGAGGCCCTGTACCGCTTGGCCGTCTGGGCTGGCTATGATGTATCTGTCAGCGGCGACCTGTCTGCCTTCTCCGACGCGGACGGCGCCGACGCCTCCATGGCCTGGGCCGTGGGGTCCGGCCTGATTTCCGGCGTGGGCGGCGGCCTTCTGGCGCCCCAGGATGGTGCGACCTGCGGCCAGTTTGCCGTGATGCTCACCCAGTTCTGCCAGCGGATCGCCCAGTAATGCCTGCCTTTTAAGAAATACGTCCCGAAAAACACAGCTCCGCTCTGCCGCCTGATGGCGGCAGAGCGGAGCTCTTTGTATCGGATTGCGGCTACCGCCCCAGCCAGGCGGCGTAGTCGGCGGAGCTGCCCACCCGGCCCACCGCCGACAGGGAGGCGGTCTCCATGCGGAACAGCGCCCCGGCCAGGTCCCGGAGCTGCTCCCGGGTGACGGCGTCGTACAGGTCCAGCAGCTCCTCGGTCTCCCGCACCCGGCCGTACAGCAGGGCGGAGGAGCCCAGGTGGCTCATGCGGGCCTGGACCGACTCGCTGCCCATGAGCAGGTTGGCCTTGGCCTGCTCCCGGACCCGGTCCACCTCCTCCTGGGAGGGGCCGTGATCCGCCAGCTCCAGCGCCACCCGCCGGGCCCCCTCCAGGGCGGCCCACTCCTGGTCCCGGCTGACGCCGGCGTAGATGCCCAGCAGGCCGGTGTCGGCGTGGTCGGCCACGTAGGAGTACACCGAGTAGCACAGCCCCCGCTCCTCCCGCAGCTGCTGGAACAGCCGGGAGGAGCAGCCGCCCCCCAGCAGGGCGTTGAGGAGCAGCACCTGGGGCCGCCGCTCGTCCAGATAGCTGGGGGCGGGGAAGGCCAGAATCAGGTGGTTCTGCTCGATGGCCTTCTTCTTGGCGGTGACGGCGGGGCGGTAGGTCACCGGGGGGCTCTGGGCGGGCAGGCCGGAGGGCAGGGCGGCGAGCAGGTCCCGCAGGCTGTCCGCCTGGGCCGGGGAGAACTTCCCCGCCAGGGCGGCCACCAGGTTGCCCGCGTGGTAGTGCTTCCGCTGCCACCGGGCCAGCCACTCCCCGGTCATCCCCTCCAGAGTGGACTCCCGGCCCAGGATGGGCCGGGCCAGAGGGGTGCCCCGGTAGACGGCGGCGGACAGCCGCTCGCTCACCAGGTCCTCGGGGGTGTCCTCGTACATGCCGATCTCCTCCAGGATGACCCCCCGCTCCAGCTCCACGTCCCCCTGGTCGAACCGGGAGTGGAACAGCATGTCGGCCAGGATGTCCAGCCCCTCGTCCAGGTGCCGGTCCAGGGTGCGGCCGTAGAAGCAGGTGTGCTCCTTGGTGGTGTAGGCGTTGAACTGCCCGCCGATGGCGTCCATGTCCCGGGCCAGCTGGCCCGCCGAGCGGCGGGCGGTCCCCTTGAACAGCATGTGCTCGATGAAGTGGGCGGCCCCGTTTTCCCGGGGGGCCTCGTGGCGGGAGCCCACCCCCACGAAGAAGCCCAGGGCGGCGGATTGGGCCCCGGGCACCTCCTGGAGGAGCAGCCGGGCCCCGTTGGGCAGGGTGATCGGTTGATACATAGCGGCCTCCTGAAATATTCAGACTGTGGGAGAGTATAGCACAAAAACCAGTCCCCGTCCACCGGAAAGACAGTCCCCTCTTGCCATGGGCGGGGCGGTATCTTATCATAGGGACAGGGAATACCGCGGCGGGCAACCGGCGGTTGCGGAATGGTCCGCCCGGGGTGATAGTATGCCACGCCGGGGCGCGGTATAGTAGGGACAAGGAGGGACAGCGATGTTGTCAGAAAAGATCTACACGCTCAGACGGCGGATGGGATTCTCTCAGGAACAGCTGGCGGAGCGGATCGGGGTCTCCCGGCAGGCCATCTCCAAATGGGAGTCCGGGCAGTCCACCCCGGACCTGGACAAGCTGCTGGCGCTTAGCCAGTGCTTCGGCGTCACCATGGACGAGCTGACCGGGGACCGGCCCGTCCCCGGGGCGGCCGGCGCAAAAGCGCCCGCGCCGGTGGACGAACAGCCCCGGACGGCGTTCCGGGTGGGGGTGGGGCTGTGTCTGGCCGGGGTCGGTCTGCTGGTCGTCCTGGGGCTGCTCCTGCTGCTGGCCCCCGCCGCCGCGGAGCGGGTGAGCGGCTCCTCCGCGGTGACCCTCGACGGCACCGGCCTGCTGTTCCTCCTGGCCGCCGCAGCCATGGCGGCGGGCATCTTTCTGATTTTGAGGAGGAAATGATATGAGACGACCCGTGATGATGCGGAACCTGTTCCTGGGGGCGGCGCTTCTCCTGTCCCATCTCATGTGCGCGGTGGTGGCCTACTCATACTGCACCCTGGAGTGGGGCGGGCGGTGTGCCGGGTACAGCGCCGCGCCCAGCGCGGCCCTTGTGTACCTCATCCCCTACGGCCTGGGGGTCCTATGCTGTCTGGCCCTGGCCTGGTTTTTCCACCGGCGGGCGAAGTCCTGACCGGGCGGAAAAATTTTCGTTCCCCCGGTATAACCGCCCGGCCGCCGGTCCACAATAGTCGGCGGAGGTGGTTTTGTGAAAAACCCAGGCTTTTGGAAAAAGCTGGGCGACTTCGCGCTGGGAAAGGGCTTTTACATAGTCCTGTTCCTGTGCGTGGCCGCCATAGGAATTTCGGGCTATTATCTGCTCCAGACCGCCGTGACCGACGCCGGCACCCCCGCCCAGCCGGCGGGGGGCGACGCCTCGGTCACCGTCCCCAGCCAGACCCAGACCCCCAGACCGTCGGTCCAGACTGACCCGGCCGAGCCGGACCGGAGCGAGCCGGACCGGACGCCCATCCAGTCCCAGCCGGACGACCCGGAGCCGGTGACCCGGGAGCCCGTCTCGGAGCCCGCGGTGGCCGAGCCGGACCAGACGGTGTCCGACGTGTTCACCTGGCCGGTGAAGGGGACCGTCCTGCGGGACTACAGCCTGGAGACCCTGCTCCCCGACCCCACCCTGGGGGACTGGCGCACCCACGGCGGCCTGGACATCGCCGCGGCGGAGGGGGTGCAGGTGCTGGCCATCAGCGCCGGGACGGTGAGCCAGGTCTATGAGGACGACCTGATGGGCACCACGGTAGTGGTGGACCACGGGGGCGGCCTCCAGTCCCGGTACTGCAACCTGGCCCCGGAGACCGCCGTGGCCCAGGGGGATACGGTGGACATCGGCGCGGTGCTGGGCACCGTGGGGGGCACCGCCATCCTGGAGGTGGGGATGGACCCCCACCTGCACCTGGAGACCACCCTGGACGGGGTGCTGGTGGACCCCAAGGAGTATCTGGAATAACAAGATAGCAGGACCCCGCCCCCTACAGGGGGCGGGGTCCTGCGTGTCTTGCGGTACGTTATTCCGCCAGCACCGTGCGCCGGATGTTCCGAGCGAAGTCCTCCAGCCGCTCCACGATGCCGGTGAGGGCCATGGCCTGGCCGGGGAAGTTGGCCGTCTCCATGAGGGCGAAGCGGGGGGGCAGGTAGAAGGACTTGTTCATGTTCATGGCGGCGATCACCTGCCGGGCCAGGATGTCCCCCCCGGAGTAGCCCGAGACGATGAGGGCGAACACCGCCTTGTCATAGAAGCGGGTCTGCCGGAACAGGGCGGTGAGCCGGTTGATGAAGGCGGTGAGGTTGGCGGACAGGGCGTCGTTGTAGTTGGGGCACAGGAGGACCAGGGCGTCGGCCTCCCGGACGGCGGGGTAGACCTCGGTGGACATGACGCCGCCGTAGAAGCAGTCCCCCCGCTCGCCGAAGTGCAGGCACATGGTGTAGGGGCAGCCGGAGCAGTCGGCCAGGGTGCCGTTGCGCAGGCCGATCTCCCGGATGTCGCACGCGTCCTCCAGCTCGGCCCGCACCCGGCCCCACAGGGCCATGGTGTTGGAGGTGTGGTGGCTGGAGGCGTGGAGGGCCAGGAGGCTGGGGCGTTCCTTCTTTGGGAAGCCGGGGCCCTCCAGCCGCTCCGCCAGATCCCGGACGGCTCCCTCATAGGCCCCCATGAGGGTGGCTCCCTGGACCTGGGCCTGGACCTGGAAGTTGGCCAGGGAGCCCGTCCCCTCCACCAGGGGCCGGCCGATGAGGGCGCAGCCCGCCCGGTTCAGGGCCAGGGCCAGCTCGGCGGCGGCCGACTTGGTATACAGCTCCCCCGCTCCGTCCACGATCAGCCCGGCGGTGCAGCCCTCCAGCAGATGGGGCTCGGCCCGGAGCCGGGCCAGCATCCGGATGTACTCCGAGTTGATTCCCCATTCCCCCAAGGGGAGGGCGAACAGGAGCTTCCGGCCCGCCAGGCCGTCCAGCTCCTCCGCCCGGGTGAGGACGGGTACCTGCCGCTCCCCCAGGGCGCGGCGCAGCACCCCCGCCAGCCGGGCGTCCGCCCACAGGGCGTCGGGGGCGGGGTGGATCAAGACAAGGGACATCTCACGCATCTCCTTTTAGTTTTAGCGCTTTTTCCACCGATCCCATAGGGCAAAAACTGCCCACAAGAGGAGGGAGGCCAAAATGGCGGACAAACATGCGGGCACGACGACGGCCAACGTGGAAGGCTGCGCCCCGGTTTGGATCATGCCGGACTCCGGAGCGGGGTGGAACCCCCGTTTCAGCTGGATCAAAAAGACCAGCAGAACCACGACGTTGGTCAGGATGGGCCTCCATCTGGGCTTCATGGGAATCGCTCCTCTCGTCTCATGTCTTGACTGTTCGGCAAGGAATACTCCAAACCTGTTTTCAGCGGCAAAAAGGAAAGAGATCCGTTTTTTCCTGAAGTCCCTCCCCAAAGCGGTTCACAGGAGGGCTGACGCATACGGCGCGGCGCAGCACCCCAGCCAGCCGGGCGTCCGCCCACAGGGCGTCGGGGGCGGGGTGGATCAGGACAAGGGACATAGCGTTATTTCCTCCTTTGGGTCAGCACCGCCCGGAGGCGATAAAACACACAGGCAGATAGCGCGACGGCGAGCCCGTTTAAGATGATGTCGTTGATATCAAAGCTACGGCCAAAGACCGGTTGGAGTAGCTCGATCCCCAAGCAGGTGACAAGGCCCGCGGTGATAGTCCGGTTCAGTCCGCTTCGGGGCTGGAACAGGGGGTAGAGGATGCCGAAAGGCAGGAACATCAGAAAATTTCCGAGTTGTTCCGCATCGAGCGAAAGGGTGGGGATCAAGTCAAACTCCAAACAGAACCAGCGGATATGTCTGCCACTGGGCGCGTGGTAGAACAGGAAGTAATACAAATCACCCATGACATACAGAAACAGGGTGAGGCACAACAGACCTGTGAGATAGCAGACAAACAGAGCGGGGAGAAAGCGCTCGGCGGGGGAGAGATGTCTTTCCCGGCGGGACCGATACAGCACAAAGACGAGTCCGGCGATCAGTGCAAACGGGAGTGCCTGTAAAAAATAGCCCGGATATGTATCAAAGAAAAAGTAATGGAAGGTCATATTATCTGGGAAGTACATACCGCTATCTCCCTTACAGGATTCCCTTCAGCTCCGCCGCCGCCTCTTGGATATGGCCGAACAGCGGGTCGGGGATGTGGGGCAGCAGCTCGGTCTCGATGCCGGCGGGGGTGTAGCGGTTCTTGCAGCCCATAAAGACGCCGTCCAGGAACACCGAGCCGCAGTGCCACTCCCCCCGGAGGGTGAGCAGGATGGACAGGGCGCCCGAGGACAGGGCGGGGGCCACGTAGGGCTTGAAGCCGATCTCCCGCATGACCAGGTTGGCGGTGACCGTCTGGTGGGTCAGCTCCTGGGAGATGGCCTCGTCGTAGTGGTCGATGGAGTTGGCGATCCACAGCCCGGTGCCGTGGGGGCCGAAGGAGCGCCCCTCGGTGAGGAAGGAGGCCAGCCTGGGGTCCCGCTTGGCGAAGTAGGCCGCCCGGGCGTTCATCACCCCCAAGCCGAAGCCCTGGATCTGCTCGGGCCGCAGGCCCCGCCCGTCCCAGACGCCGTTCTCGTCCCGGTTGCTCTCCAGGTAGGCGGTCTTGGCCAGGGGGTCCACCGGGTCGGACACGGCGCACCACAGGCCCTGGAAGCTGGCGTTCCGGGCCATGCGGGCGTACTGCTTCACGATGGCGGCGTTGGTCTCGAACTGGGCCATGCGCACGTCCTTCACCTGGGAGCCCACCGGGGGGATGCCCCGGGAGGCCACGAAGACGAACACGTCGCAGTCGAACAGCCGCTCCGCCGGGACTACCTCCACGTCGGGGAAGGCGTCATAGTCCCAGGGCAGGTTGATCTGCCCCATCTCGAACTCCCACCGGGCGGTGATCTTGTCGCTCACGTCGCAGATGCCGATGGAGGAGATCACGTCCCCGCCCAGCAGCTTCAGGCCGATGAGCAGGGTGGAGCCCACGTCCCCAATGGCCAGGAGGTTCACCCGCTTTTTGCCCCCCCTGGGGGCGGCGGAGAGAAGGGCCTCCCAGCCCGGGCGGTTCTCATTGACGGCGGTGAGCCGGCCCTCCCGGATGGCGGCCAGGACGGCCTGGTCGGCCTCCCCCTGGGGCAGCCGGGAGGCGTCCAGCGCCTCCAGCCCCTGGCCGGCGGCGGTGAGCTGACCGGGGTGGGTCACCTTGAAGGAGCCCCGGCCCAGCACCGGGTCACCCCCCACCAGGGCGAACAGCCGGCCCGAGGCGGGCGGAGCGGTCTCCGGGCCCAAGTCCGCCCGGGGGATCGGGGAGACCAGATAGGCCCCCAGATGGTCATAGCAGTACATGGAAATCCCTCTCTTTTTCCCGGCCTCCCCGCTTTGCGCGGCGCTGCCGGGGGATGATGGCTCTGCTGTGCCCGCCCCGCAGGGGCGGACACAGCAGAACAGGATCGAACTACCAGTTCTGCCGCATCAGCTCTTCCAGGTCGTTCTCCAGGTAGACCGAGGCGGACAGGTTTGGATCGTAGCGCAGACAGTTGCCCTTGTCGGGGCACAGGGGGAGGATGACCGCCTCGGGCAGCCGGGACAGGGTCAGGTTCCGGCCGTACAGGTTGCGGTACTCCTGCTCCAGGGCCTGGAACACCTCCAAAGCCCCCTCCAGACAGGTCTTGGACAGCTGGAACACCGCCTCCTGGCCGCACTCCTTCAGATAGGAGGGGGCAGTATAGGGCAGGATGTGGTTGATGCCGGGCAGCAGGCCGGGCACCGGCGGCTGGGGCCGGCGGACGGTGTTGCCGCCGATGAAGGGGAACAGGGTGGCCTCCACGAACCACTGCCGCAGAATGGGCAGGAAGTAGACGCTGTCCACCGGCCGCTCCCAGTTCTGCATCAGGTCCTTGCCCCGGGCGGACAGCACGCCCACCAGCACCATGCGGATGGGCACGTCCTCCTGGCGGAACCAGGGGTCCAGGGCCTGGAACCGGAAGCCGGGGTGCATCAGGTCGTCCACCAGGATGACCGGCCGGTCAAAGGCCTTCAGGGTGCGGATCTGGCAGGGAATGGAGGTGTAGTTGGGGAAGGCCTCCATCACCGCCTGGGACAGGTCGGGGGAGTACACCTTGTCGGTGTGGATGGTTTTGGTCACCGTGTTGGGGACGGTCTTGCCCCGGAGCAGCTTGCCGTAGGGCACGCACATGTTCTCCCCCAGGGAGCGGGGGACCACAGGGGTGGAGGGGACGTTGTTCAGCGTGGTGATCTTCTGGAGCAGCCGGTTGTGGATCACGTCGGAGGACAATGTGAGCAGCAGGGAGCCGGAGTAGGCCCGGGACAGGGCCAGCTGAAGCCGCCGGTGGCTGCGGCGGATGGCGGCCAGCACCCGGGGATTCTGACTGAGGGGCTCCTGAATGGCAGTCTCCAGATTCTGGATCAGGACCACCGGGGTGTGCATATCCACCTCCCAGAGGGGCAGGTTCCCCTCCCGGGGGGCGAAGCCGGCCCGGGTGAGCACGTCCTCCTGCCGGGGGGTGGGCTTCTGGTCATAGGGGAAGAAGACGGCGTAGACACAGGACTCCTCCAGGGCCTTGGCCAGCAGCTCGGACAGCAGCAGCTGCACCAGATCCTGGCGCTCGTCGTCCTCCCGGGCGGACAGGGCGGTGATGAGCAGCACCCGGCCGGAGGCCCGCAGGCGCACCCGGTTGGCCAGATCCGGATCTCCCAGGGCGGAGAACAGCTGGGAAGTGGCCAGGGTGCGGTAGCTCACAAAGCCGGCCAGGTCGTGGGTCTCCTTGTGGCGCAGGATCAGCATCCGGTCCCCGTGCCGGGCGATGGAGGTGCGCAGGGGGTCCAGCTCCGGGAAGGAGGCGGACATCTGCCCCAGCAGGGACAGGTCGGGGGCGCCCAGCCACTTGAACTCCAGCTGGCCCACCTCCAGCATGGGCTTGTTCTGGCTGCCCCGCAGGTACAGGCCGTTCTGATAGATGAAGTCCTGAATCACCGGGTCGATGAGGTTGGAGATGTCCCGGTTGGAGTCCACGCCCTCCCGGATGCGGGTGGAGCTGATGTCCTTCAGGTAGGAGGGCAGCTGCAGCCGGATCACGTCGCCGGTGATGGGCAGGTTCTTGGGCAGCTCGGGCTCTCCCGCCCGGCGGAAGATGATGTGGTTCATCCGGTGGATGGACCAGGGGCGGGAGGGGGCCTTGTAGGAGGAGGCATTGGAGGGCACGTCGCTGCCCACCACGAAATAGACCTTCTGGTTGGGGAACAGCTCCAGCAGCCGGCGCAGGGTCCGGGGGTTGGCGATGTTCACCGGGATGTCCACGGGGAACAGGTTCACGTGGAAGTCCCCGGCCACCGACATGTTGACAATCTGCCGGCGGATCAGACTGGGCTGGGCGTTCTTGGACCAGGAGAACTCGTCCACCGACAGGTAGACCTCGAAGCCCATGTCCCGGATGGCCTGGACGATGCCCTTGTGGGACAGGGTGAAGGGGTCGAAGGTGCCGGGGAAGAAGGCGATCTTTTTGGGCGCCTCGAAGGAGAAGGAGCCGTGGTCCAGCCGCCACAGGGAGATGAACCGGTAGATGTCCGCCAGGGCGGCCGCCCGGTAGAAGAAGGTCATGGAGTCGTCCAGGGCGGTGGCCTCCTGGATCAGGTAGAGCAGCTTGCGGTAGCTCAGGGTGAACAGGCGGGACTTCTCCTCCATGAGAAGGATGGGGCTCTCGAAGAGTAGGTTGCCGGTGACCAGCAGGGCCTCCTGGCGCACGGCGGGGCGGTAGTGGGCCATCCCCTGGAGGAGCATGCCCAGCAGCACCTCCCGGCGGTGCTCATAGGCGCGGCTGTCCTCGGAGAACCGGTCCCGGTAGGCGGGGTAGTGCTGGAGCAGGACGGCGATGGTGTTCAGGGCACCGGCCACCGCGGAGTCGTTGGGGGAGCCCAGCAGCGTCTTCAGCCAGATCACCTGTTCGTCCAGTTCGGAGGGGTGGAGGTACAGGGCGGCCTCCCCCAGATACTGGGGGATGTACTTGGAGATCTCGTACTGGCCCATCTCCAGCCCCTTGCCCAGCTCCACCACCACCTCGTTGCGCTGGTCCCGGCGCAGGGAGGTCAGACAGCTGACCAGGGCGGCGCCGGCGGTGTGCCGGACCACCACCCGCTCGGACACCTTCACCAGGTTGGAGAAGTGGGTGGCGATGTGGAGCACATGGGTCTGGATGCCGTGCTCCACCTGGTCCCGGAGCAGCTCCACGCCGGCCACCTTCACCACCCAGGGGGTGGAACTTTTCAGGTTGTCCAGGAAGACCTCGCTGGTGATGTCGGACTGGTACAGAGTGCGCTCCAGGGAAGCGGTATCCTCCCCCGCCCGGCGCAGGATGCGGCACTTGAGGAAGACGGTGGTCAGCTCCTCCCCGGGCACCGCCCGGGCGATGTCCGCGATGCGGGCCATGTGGGGGTGATCCCGGGGGATGCTGCGCTGGGCCTGCCGCAGGAACTGGAGGGCGGCGGTGACCAGCCGCAGGTTTTCCGAGGCGGCGAAGTGGCCGGCAAAGTCCAGCAGGGAGCCGCGGACCTCCTCCCCGTAGAGGTTGGGGGGCAGGTGGCAGATGGCGTCCAGCAGAGTGAAGGCGGTGTCGTCCTCCAGCTCCTCCGGGTGCTCGTAATAGCGGAACAGGGCGGCCAGGAACCGGGGGATGTCCCCCTCCCGGGCGTGGATCAGCATGGACTCCAGCATCATCTTCAGGAGATAGCCGATCTGATTGCGCTGCTGCTGGGGGATGCGGTGGTCGGGGAAGATGAACTTGTCCAGATACTCCCCCCACAGGGTGAAGGGGACCTCCTCCGCCAGATCGCTGGGGGCGTCGGCGGGGACCCGCTTGCGGTAGACCAGGTGGAACTGGGCGATGATCCGGCCCATGAGGGACCCCGCCTGCCGGCGGATGTCACCCTCCCGGTGGACCAGCAGCTCATAGAGGAAGGCCAGAGCCTGTTTCTTCTGGCGGACAGACAGGTAGGTACAGTACTCCTCGAAGATATTCAGATAGGCCCGCAGCTGCTGCCAGCTCTTGGCGGAGCGGGCCGCCTCGATGATGTTGCCGAATTTCTGCTCGTCGGACAACATGTGCATCAGCCGGATGTTGTGCTCCACCGAGATGCGCACCAGGCCGTCCAGGGTCTCCTGGGGGTTCATCAGGGCGGGGTCCTTGTGGGGGGCGGGCTCCTGGGGCTGTCCGGTCAGATCCACGTCCACCCCCAGATGGCGCATGTAGTCCTCGAAGTCGTGGAGCTTGCCGTAGACGAACTCATAGCGGTGCTTCTTGTGGGCGTCCACATTCTCCAGCTTTTTCAGGATGACCTGGAAGGAGTCCTCCAGAGGGAAGAGAATGATCTTCTCCCGGCCCTGTTCGTCCCGGGTCTGCTTGGAGCGGAAGTCGGCGTAGATCAGGAGCAGGGACTCGGCCGACAGGGACTCCAGCTCCAGATCCCAGGTGGAGTGGTTGGAGGCGATGTGGCTGATCCCCTCCATTCCCCGGGCCAGCAGCCACTGGTCGGTGTAGTAGTAGTGGAGGAAGGGGACGTTCTCCCCCGGGCGGCAGCCGAACTTGCCCAGGTCGTGGGAGGCGGCCGCCCCGGACGCCAGGGCCAGGTCCAGCTCGACTCCCGCCTCCTTCAGACCCAGGGCCCCCACCATGGCGATGTAGTGGACCCCGGCGATGTGGTTCAGGGTGCGGAAGGGGGTGACCTCCAGCCCCAGACGCATCATCTCATAGATGTACTCCTTCCGCCAGGCGGACAGGAAGCGGCGGTACTCCCGGCCCAGCACACAGGGGTCGGACATCTCCGGGGGCAGGAACTGAAAGTCCATCAGGGGATCGAAGGGCAGGACCTCCCGCTCCCGGTCCAGGAGCAGCTGGAGGACGGTGAGACAGAACACAGCCCCGTCTCCGAACTCCAGGGCGCGGGAGGCGAAGGCCTCCTCGGGGAACATGATGTGCCGGCGGACATAGTCATAGCAGAAGGTGGACCAGCCCTCCTCGGGGGCGTTCAGCCCCATGGCCTCCAGGGCGCAGGCGCAGGCCTCCAGCACCTGGGCGCAGGACAGCCGCTCCCGGATGGGCAGCAGGGCGGACAGCCCCTCGGTCCAGCCGGAGGCCTTGGTCAGGGCCGCGGCCACCCTGCGGCCGGAGAGGGAGAACCCCTCCCGCTCCGCCAGAGCGGCGATGATCTCCCGATTCAGGGGGCGGATCAGCTTATCGTTCACAAATACCACCTCGTCTCAAGATCCTGGGGCAGGGAGCGCGTTTATCCCTTTAAGAATAGCATATTTCGAAGGGAAAAGAAAGAGCGGCGGGGAAAAAAGCGCCGAAACGACAGTTCCCTCCGGGCGGAGCCGGAGGGAACTAGGATGGATCAGGGAGCATGAGAGAGCCGGCGGTCCAGCACCCGGCCCGCCGCCGCCCCCACCAGCAGGATGGCGGCGCACAGGTACAGCCACACCAGCAGCACGATGAGGGAGGCCAGAGAGCCGTACACCAGGGCATACCGGGAGGACAGGCCGATGAACCAGGAGAACAGGGCTGAGGCCGCCACAATAGCCAGGGCCGCCCCCAGGGAGGTCAGGAGGACCACTCCGCTCCGGGAGGCCCCCCGGGGGGTGCCCGCCCGGTAGACCATGAGCACCAGCAGCAGCACGAAGCAGAACAGCAGCAGGTACCGCAGCCAGGCCCACAGCCGCCCCAGGGCGGCCAGGGGGAGCAGCCGGGCCAGGGCCTCCGGCAGCCGGCCCTCCAGCAGGTGGAAAAACCAGTCCCCGGTGAGGATGACGGCCACAGACAGATAGACGGTGGCCAGAAACAGCAGGGACAGCACCACGCTCACCGCCACCCGCCGCAGGGAGCGCAGGTTCTCCACCTGATACAGCCCGTCCATGGTCAGCAGCAGGGTGCGCAGCCCTGCCGAGGCGGACAGGACGATGGTGAACAGGCTGGCCGCCGCCAGGGCGGGGGACTGGACCCGGGCCACATAGCCCAGATAATCGGCCAGCACCGACAGCACCTCCGGGGGGAGAAACTGGTCCAGAGAGAGGAGAACCTCTTCCAGACTCCCGTGGAACAGACCCAGCAGGGCGTTGACGCACACCAGCAGGGGAAACAGAGTGAGGATGAGAAAATAGGATAGGGCGGCCGCTGAGCGGGACACCCCTACCCGGCCGCACAGCCGGGCGGTCTCCCAGGCAAAGGAGACCGGAGGCAGGGAGAGTACGCGATGAAGCATGGGGGCCTCCTTTCCGGGCAGAGCCCATCTCCAGGATACCAGATTTCCCGTGGGGAAAGAAGGGGAACGAAGAGGGCCGGGTGCGGCCGGCCCGGCGGCTCAGTCCTGCCGCTGGTCCAGCAGCTTCTGGATGTAGTCCACCATCTCATAGACCAGACCGTCGCAGTGGGCCTTGCGCTCCTCCCCCCGCTCCCGGGCGGATTTCAGCAGGGCGGCGCAGTGGGTGGCCCCCCGCTCCCCCTTCAGCTGCCGGACCAGGGCGCCGGTCTCCGGATCGCCGTAGCCCAGCATCCCCAGCACCATGCCCGCCCCGCACAGGGCGCCGCAGGTGCCCCCGTGGCACAGGCCGGTGTGGAAGTTGGCGCCCAGGCCCATGGCCTGCTCCCGGGTCAGCCCCATGTCCTCGGCGAAGGTGACCAGCACCGACTGGCAGCAGTTGTAGTGGACGTCCTTGTCCGCCCGCAGAGCGCGGGCCAGTTCCATGTGTTCCATTGTGGTTCGTCTCCTTTGATGTGAATTGATCATTGAAAATTGATAAGTCCAATTGAAAAGGCGTCTGCCGCGGGCGCTTCAGTTGAAAATGTCCGGCGTGTCGGAGAACATCCGCCGGACCTGGTCCAGCACCGGCCGGTCCTCCGGTCGGGACAGGTCCGGGTCCTCCGCCAGCAGGGCCTGGGCGGCCCCCTGGGCCTCCTGGAGCAGGGCCAGGTCGCCGGACAGGTCGGCCAGCTTCATCTGGGGCAGGCCGTGCTGCCGGCTGCCGAAGAAATCCCCCGGCCCCCGGGCCTTCAGATCCTCCTCGGCGATCCGGAAGCCGTCGGTGGTGGAGGCCAGGGTGCGCAGCCGGGCCAGGGCCTCGGGGCTGCGGCTGGCGGTCAGGAGCACGCAGTAGGACTGGTGCCGGCCCCGGCCCACCCGGCCCCGGAGCTGGTGGAGCTGGCTGAGGCCGAAGCGGTCGGCGTTCTCGATGACCACCAGGGAGGCGTTGGGCACGTCCACCCCCACCTCCACCACGGTGGTGGCCACCAGCACCTGGGTGCGGCCGGCGGCGAAGGCGGCCATAGCCGCCTCCTTCTCCCGGGGCTTCATCCGGCCGTGGAGAAGGTCCACCCGCAGGTCGGGGAAGACCTCGGTCTGGAGCTGTTTGGCGTAGGTCGTCACCGCCTTCAGATCCATGGCCGGCGGTCCGCCCCATTCCGCGCTGGCCTCCTCCACCGCGGGGCAGATGAGGTAGACCTGCCGGCCCTGCTCCACCTGCCTGCGCACAAAATTGTATACCCGCCGCCGCTTGTCCTCCCCCACCACGTAGGTGGCCACCGGGGTGCGGCCGGGGGGCAGCTCGTCGATGACGGACACGTCCAGGTCCCCGTAGATGATGAGGGCCAGGGTCCGGGGAATGGGGGTGGCCGACATGACCAGCACGTGGGGGGGCGGCATGCCGCCGGTCCCCGACTTGCCCGCCAGGGCGGACCGCTGGGCCACGCCGAAGCGGTGCTGCTCGTCGGCCACGATGAGGGCCAGCCTCCGGAAGGCCACCCCCTGGGAGATGAGGGCGTGGGTGCCCACCGCCAGGTCGATCTCCCCGGCGGCCAGGGCCTGCCGCATCCGCTTCTTCTCGGCGGCGGGGAGGGAGCCGGTGAGCAGCCCCACCCGCACCCCGGCGGGGGAGAGGAGGGCGGACAGGGAGCGGTAGTGCTGTTCGGCCAGCACCTCGGTGGGGGCCATGAGGGCGGACTGATATCCCGCCCCGGCGCACAGCCAGCAGGCGTAGGCGGCCACGGCGGTCTTGCCCGAGCCCACGTCCCCCTGGACCAGCCGGTTCATGGGCCTGCCGGAGGCCAGGTCGGCGGCGATCTGGTCCATCACCCGGCTCTGGGCCCCGGTGGGGGCGAAGGGGAGCAGGGCGTCGAAGTCCGCCCGGGGGCGGGGCGGGAAGGGGCAGGCCCGGTCGGCCTCCGCCCGGCGGCCCTTGAGCACCCCCAGCCCCACCGACAGGTAGAACAGCTCCTCGAAGATGAGCCGCCGCCGGGCCAGGGCCAGGGCTGCCTCGTCGGCGGGGAAGTGGATGTTTTCCACCGCGTAGGTCCGGGCGGCCAGGGCGTGGGCCTGCCGGACGGACTGGGGCAGGGTCTCGGGCAGGCCGGCGGCGCAGGGGAGGACCTGCCGGGTGAGGGAGGCCATCAGGTGGTTGGTGATCCCAGCCGTCAGGGGGTAGACGGGCATGACGCGGCCGGTGTCCTCCTGGCGGCCCGCCCGCTCGAAGATGGGGTTGACCATGGAGCGCCGGCGGCCCTGTTCCTCCACCGCCCCGAAGAAGACGTACTCCTCCCCGGCCCGGATGGCCCGCTCCACATAGCCCTGGTTGAAGAAGGTGAGGTGGAGGGCGCCGGTCTGGTCCACCACCTTCACCTGGACCAGCTCCAGCCCCGCCCGGATGCGGGCGCGGCGGGGATGCTCGGCGGCCATGGCCCGGACGCACACCCGGGGGCCCAGGGGGGCCTGGCGTATGTGGTACTCCTGCCGCCGGTCCTCATAGTCCCGGGGGTAGTGCTCCAGCAGGTCAGCCGCCCGCGTCAGCCCCAGCTTGGCCAGCTTTTTGGCCCGCTGCTCCCCCACGCCCGCCAGGGCGCCCACGGGGGTATCCAGTGTGACGGCCATGGGCGGTCCCTCCCTTCCTGCGGCCTGACGGCACTGATGGGGATATTGTACCACAACCGGGCCGGGTCAGTCAAAAGCGGCGCGGGGGAGTTGGCGGGAAAATTTGCAGGGGGAGCGGGACGATGAGGCTTGGGGGGCGGAGAAGGAGATGATTTACCTAATTTGATAAAAGTTAGGTAAAAAATCCCTTAATATTTACCTAATTTAGGTGTATAAACGATATATCCAACACGGCAGACCAGAAAGGAGCATGTCAATATGGAGCTGAAGCAGCTGATCTCGGTGGACTACCTGCGCGAGAACTTTACGGAGGTGGCCGGACGCATTGCCCGGTACGGCGAGGTGTACGTGATCCAAAACGATACGCCCAAATATGTGATCCGCCCCCTGGAGGAGGGCGACTCCGCGCCTCCGGCGCTCTCCCGGGAGGCAGAGCGCGCGGCGGCGGGGTCCACCGCTGCCGCGCGCCGGCTCTCCGCCGAGGAGAAAAAGCTGATGGTCCGCAAGCTCAGCAGTACCGGAAAAGGGGTATTTGTTACCTATTATGAGCACTTCAAGGGGCAGGAGGACCCCATGGTATTCCTGGCCCGGGAGGACTTTACCGTGCAGTCGAAGCGGGCCCTCGCCTCCACTGCCCGCTATATTTTCCGGCAGGGGTGGCAGCACCATGCGCTGCGGTATATCATCCAAACCGGCCGGGCGGCTCCGGAGGTGATCCAGAAGGCCCGGGAGATCCTGGAGCGGGAGGCCGATGCCTGAAGCCCGCGGGCGGAGCGGAGCGGTGTGCCGGCTGGGCGGAGAACTGCCGGCGGCACAGAAAAGCACAGCGGAGCATAAAAAGCAGAAAAAAGTGTGCCCTGCAAAGTGCGGTTGATAGACATCTGTGCCGCAGGCTGATATAATGGGCGCAGCAGACCAGGGGAAAGGAGGGGGAAGGATGGATGACATCGTGGCGTTTGGAACACGATTGGGGCACAATATGGCGCTGATCCGCCGCCAAAAGAGGCTGTCGCAGGAGAAATTCGCGGACCTGATCGGCCTGACCCGGCAGCAGGTCTCCAACTATGAGCGGGGAGCTGTGCAGGAGCCGTCCCATTTTGTGGTGAGAAGGCTGGCGGAAATTGCGGGGATTCCCATCGAACAGCTGACAGACAGGACGCTGAGAGAGGAGGATATAAAATCCGATGTCGAAATCAAGTGAAATCCGGGAGATGATCCGGCAGGTGCTCTCCGACGGAGTGGAGCACAACCTGTCGGAGCTGTATGCGGAGAGTGTGCGGCGGGAGATCATTCCGCCGGAACAGCGGAGCATCGTGCGGGCCGCCATCGACTTTATGAAGCGCCACGGGGAGCTCCAGGTCATCACGCCCGGCCTTTACCGGCTGCGCCAGGGGGAGGCCGCGCAGACCGAAGAGGAGTCCCCGCGCGGCGGCGAGCTGGATTTGGAGGAGCTGCGGGAGTTCAGCCAGAGGGTCGGACAGACCTGCCGGAGGCTGAAGCGGTTCAACTGGATTCAGTGCAGCGATGAGGAGCTGCGGGAGGCCAGGGAGAAGGCACAGCTTCTGCGGCAGCTCCAGGCGCAGATCCAGGCGCTGGATGTCCTGGGGGGCGGATAAAGAGCGGGCGGACGGCGGGGAGCGGGCGGCGGCCTCGGTGCGGGCCAGCGCTCCTCTGGGGGCCGACTGGAAGGCGGAGATCGAGGCGGATTTTCGGCGGCGGGGCCGGTGACCGGCCTTGCCAGCGGGGCGCCGGACGGGTATAATAAGAAAAACGACACAAGGAGGCAGCCCCATGTCCGAGTATATTTTGAATCTTCTCCCCGTGAATGAGGCGGAAAAGCAGGAATTTGAGGCCATCGCCCCGGAGGCCGTCCACGTGTACGCCGGCCGGCGCACCGTCACCCCGGAGCAGCTGGAGCAGGCCACCGTCCTCTTCGGCTGGCCCCGGCCCGATGACCTGCCCAGGGCCCGGAATCTGAGGTGGTTCCAGACCATGTGGGCGGGGACGGAGGAGTATGACGGAAAGGTGCCGGAGGGGGCCGTGTTCACCTCCTCCTCCGGCTCCAACAGCCGCTCGGTGGCCGAGCACATGCTCTCCTGTCTGCTGGCCCTGTGCCGCCGGCTGCCCACCTATCGGGACGCCCAGCGGGACCACCAGTGGAAGGACGAGGGGGCCATGAAGACCATCTTCGGGGCCGCCGTCCTGGTGGTGGGGGCGGGCCACATCGGGGCGGAGTTCGCCCGGCTGTGCCAGGGGCTGGGGGCCCATACCGTGGGGCTGAAGCGGACGGTGACCGGACCCGTCGAGGGCTTTGACGAGTTGGACACCATGGACCAGCTGGACCAGTGGCTGCCCCGGGCCGACGTGGTGGCCCTGTCTCTGCCCCACACCCCGGAGACGGCGGGGCTGATGGACGAGGGGCGGCTGCGCCGGATGAAGGAGGACGCCATTCTGCTGAACGCCGGCCGGGGGTCGGTGCTGGACCAGGACGCCCTGGCCCGGGTGATGGGAGAGGGCCGCCTGTGGGGAGCCGCCCTGGACGTCACCGTACCGGAGCCCCTCCCCACCGACAGCCCCCTGTGGGACATCCCCAACCTGCTGCTCACCCCCCACGTGGCCGGGGGGATGCGGCTGGAGATCACCCGGAAGGCCTGTATCAAAATGGCCCAGGACAACCTGCGCCGGTATCTGGCGGGGGAGCCCCTGGTGAATCGGGTGAACTAGGGCCCCAGCGAGAAAAGATTGGAAAGAGCAACCGCCGGTTGACAAAGTGCAAGCCGCCTGCGGTTGCTTTTTTCATTGGGTCTGGGTATGCTGGGGGCATGAACGGGATGGAATTGACAGAAAAACTGATCGCCCTGCGGAAAAAGGCAGGGCTGAGCCAGGCGGAGCTGGCGGAGCGGATCGGCGTGTCCCGGCAGGCGGTGTCCCGGTGGGAGGTGGGCGACGCCGTCCCCTCCGTGGGGAACCTGGCGGCGCTGGGGAAGCTGTACCGCGTGCCGCTGGAGGATCTGCTGGACCGGGGAGCGCAGTTCCCGCCCCCCGAGAGAGCAGATATTGCCGCCCGGGAGCGGGAGGCGCTGGAACGGGAGCGGGAGCGCCTGGAACAGAAGGTCCGGGCGCTGACGGCCTGCGTGGTGGTGCTGGCGCTGTGCGCGGTGGGGATTGGCTGCATTCTCATCGGAGACGTGGGCGCGGGGGCGCTTCTGGGCGGGGAGGCCGGGAACGAGGCGCTCCAGGCGTTTTTCCAGCCCGGTCCGCTCAAACAGGAATATGGGGGCAGAAACATGATCCGGGACTATTTCAGTGAAAATTTGGAGGCGAAGTGGTTCCTGTTTGGAACAAGGGAGGGATACCTGATCCAGATCCTCCCCTTCCTGCTGCTGGCCGGACTGGGCTATCTGGCCGTCCGACTGGCGGTGCGGCGGCTGACCGGGCGGCGGGGACCGCTGCTGTGGGAGGCGGCCGTGCTGCTGTTCGTCCTGTACCTGGCCGGAGTGTTTGCCCTGTGGTTCGTACCGCGGGAGGTGTGGCGCTGCCTCTGGTACTGGGCGATCTTTGGCGTGTGGGACGGCGAGATGGTGGCGCGGGTGCTGACCTTTTCCTTCGACTGGTTCCCCGCGCTGGATCAGGTCCTGGCCGGAGAGCGGACGGCGGGCGGCGCGGTCCGCCGGGTGCTGATGGGGAACGTGATGATGTTCATCCCCCTGGGCCTGGTCACGCCGCTCCTTCTGGGCGAGCGGGGGATGGGCAGGACCCTGAAGCTGGGCGTGCTGCTGACGGTCCTGGCGGAGCTGGCGCGGCTCCTGCTGGGGTGCGGACTGACCGTGGAGAATATCGCGGTGGACCTGCTCTGTGTTGGTATGGGGGCCTGTCTGTACCGCACCGTCCGGGACAATCTCGCCGAGCCCCGGCTGGGGAGCAGTCTGGCCAGAGAGTAAGCGGGAGTGCCCATGCCCTGCCGTTTATCCGGCCCCGCGGGCCGTCTGTCCGAAATCGCTGGACAGGCGGCCCGCTTTCCGCTATAGTGGAGGCAGAGAGGAGGGAGGCCCGTGAAGGTGGAGGTTCGGATCGACCCCGGCTGTGGGGAGACCAAGGTGACCATCACCGCCCCCGCCCTCACCGACGAGGTGAAGGCCCTGGCTGCCCGGCTGGAGGGGGGCGCCGCCCTCATCGGCTGGGACGGGGACACCGCCGTCCCCCTGCCGGAGGGGGATATTCTCCGGTGCTACGGGGAGGAGAAGGGGGTGAAGGTCCAGACCGCCGGCGGGGTGTACGACCTGCGGGAGCGGCTGTACGAGCTGGAGGCCAGGCTGGACCGGCACGCCTTTGCGCGCATCTCCCACTCGGAGATCGTCAATCTGAGGAAGATCACCGCCCTGGACCTGTCCCTCACCGGCACCATCCGCGTCACCCTGGCGGGAGGGACGGTGTGCTGGGTGTCCAGGCGGTACGTAAAGAAGATCAAGGAGGCCATCGGCCTGTGAGAGGAGGGGCGAACATGTTTTGGGACGACAAAAGGCGGGCGCTGGTCCGGGCCGCCGTCGGCGGGCTGCTGGGGGTGGCCGTCCTCATCCCCCTGGGCGGGCTGTTCAATGATTTGGTCAGCGGCGGACTCATCTCCATGGGCTTTCACACCCCCTTCCGGCTGGTGAGCGCCGATTTGGAGTGGCGGGTGGGCTCCTCCCCTCTGGCCCTTGTGATCCAGCTGGCCCTCTACTTCCTGCTGGGGGCGGCGGCGGGGGTGTCCACCCTCCCCTTCGCCGACGACGGGCCCACCCTGGTCCTGCGATCTCTGGCCCACTTTGCCCTCACCGCCGGCCTGCTCACCCTCACCTGTACCCTGCTGGGCTGGGCCTGGTCGTGGCAGGCCATG
>CALWYA010000003.1 GCA_944385645.1 uncultured Oscillospiraceae bacterium | reverse complement strand
CCGCCCCCTTACCGCGTCACGATCCGGCCGTCCTCGATGCGGACGATCCGGTCGGAGAGCTGGGCGATCTCCTCGTTGTGGGTGATCATCACCATGGTCTGGGCAAACTTCCGGCCGGTGACCTTCATGAGAGACAGCACGTCCTGGCTGGTGCGGCTGTCCAGGTTGCCGGTGGGCTCGTCGGCCAGGAGAATGGCGGGCTTGGTGGCCAGGGCCCGGGCAATGGCCACCCGCTGCTGCTGGCCGCCGGAGAGCTGACTGGGCAGGCTGTCCAGCTTCTTCTCCAGGCCCAGGGCGGTCACCACCTGGCCCACATAGTCCTCGTCCACCCTGCCCCCGTCCAGCTGGATGGGCAGGACGATGTTCTCCCGCACGGTGAGCACCGGCACCAGGTTGTAGCTCTGGAACACAAAGCCAATCTTCCGCCGGCGGAAGATGGTGAGGGCCTCGTCCTTCAAAGAGAAGATGTCCTTCCCGTCCACGGTGACGGTGCCCGAGGTGGGCCGGTCCAGTCCCCCCAGCATGTGCAGCAGAGTGGACTTGCCCGAGCCGCTGGTGCCCACGATGGCCACAAACTCCCCGTCCTCCACGGTGAGGTCCACCCTGTCCAGGGCGCGGACCAATGTGTCCCCCTTGCCGTAATATTTTTTCAGGTCTTTGGTCTCCAGGATCGTCATGGGTATCAACCTCCAGGAAAAAGTCTGTATTGCCTTTCGACAATACAGACTCTACCACAGCATTCTTTCCAAAATCTTTCTCAAATCTAACAGAGTTGAAAGAATCATGTGGAGATAGGAGTGAGGAGATAGCAGATAGGAGTTTTGGTGTCCGGCGGAGCCGGACCAATTTTCAATTTGCCGCCTCCGGCGGCTCCACAATTCCTAACTCCTAATTCCTCATTCCTAATTCTCCCCGTGGGAGGTACAGGGAAAAGGTACTCCCCTCCCCAAGCCGGGAGGCCACCTTGATATAGCCGCCCTGCTTGGACAAAATCTCCCGGGTCAGGTACAGCCCCAGGCCCAGGCCGTCGGCGGCGCGGGTGTCCGTCCCCCGGTAGAAGCGGTCAAAGATGGCCCCCTGCTCGCTCTCCGGGATACCGGGGCCAGTGTCCGCCACGTCCACGCGGCAGAAGGAGTCCAGCAGCTGGGCGGAGATGGTCACGCGCCCGCCCGCCGGGGTGTACTTCACCGCGTTGTCCACCACGTTGCACAGGGCCTCCCCCGTCCAGCGGGGGTCGAAGGCGGCCTGGCCGTCGAGGGACTCTACGGTCAGGGCGATCCCCTTGGCCTGAGCCGCCTGGGAGAGCTGCTCCGCCGCCCCCTCCAGCAGCGGCCCCACCGGGTTCGTGGCCGGCACCGGGACCACGATGCCCGCCTCCAGCCGGGAGGCCTTCACCAGGGCCTGAATGAGGAAGGACAGCTTCTCCCCCTGGGCGGTGAGGGCCTGCACCTGCTCCCGCTGGGCCGGGGACAGCTCCCCCTCGCTCAGCAGAGAGGCGTACAGCAGGAGATTGGCAATTGGCGTGCGGGTCTGGTGGGAGATGTCGGCGATCAGGGCCTTCACCGCCGCCTGCTCCCCCTCCACCGCCTTTTTCGCGGCGGCGGAGCCCCGGAGAAAACGGGTCAGCTTCCCCTCCAGGGCGGACAGCTCCGTCTCGTCGAACCGGTCCTCCCCGAAGCCTCCGGCGATGGCCCGGTCCAGCATGGCGCTCAGCCGCCGGAGGGTGCGCCGCCGGGAAACCCCCTGCCACAGGCCGAAGGCCAGCCCCGCGGCGGCCAGGGCCAGCAGGGCCCACGCCGGGGCGGTCATTTGCCCACCTCCCAGGTGTAGCCCACCCCGTAGACGGTCTTGATGGGGGCGCCGCCCAGCTTGGCGCGCAGCCGCCGGACCGCCACTGACAGGGCGTTCTCGTCCACAAACTCGCCCCCGTCCCACACCCGCTCCAACAGCAGTTCCCGGGGCAGGGTGCGGCCCCGGTTCTCCACCAGCAGGCGCAGCAGCCGCTGCTCGGTCTTGGACAGGTCGATGGGCGCTCCATCTTTGGCGAACTCCAGCCGGGCGAAGTCGAAGGTGAAGCCGTCCAGCTCCAGCCGCTCCGGCTGAACCGGGGCGGCGCGGCGCAGCTGGGCGTTCACCCGGGCCCGGAGCACCGCCAGGGAGAAAGGCTTGGTGATGTAGTCGTCCGCCCCGGCCTCCAGGCCGGCCACCTCGTCCAGCTCCAGGTCGTTGGCGGTGAGGAGGATGGCCGGCGTCCGGTCCCCCGATTGGCGCAGGGCGCGCAGAAGCTCCAGTCCGCTGCCGTCGGGCAGGTTGATGTCCAAGATCAGCAGATCGAACTGCGCCCCGGCCAGCGCCTCCCTGGCCCGGGCGACGCAGTCCGCCTGGGTCACGGCGCGGTCCGGCCCGGACAGGGCCATGGCGATGCCCCGGCTCAGGGCGTCGTCGTCCTCTAAAAGAAAGATCTGTTCCATGGGTGTGCCTCCCAACGTCTCCACCGGGAGACGGACGTTCTGTCCCCTATCTTATCAGATTTCCTGACCGGGGGCAAGGCGGAACCGGACCGCCCGCCGCGGACGGCTCCGATTTTCGATCATCCGTGAACAAACTCTGACTTTTCTGTAAAGAATGACAGGCGCAAATTGACAGATGGTCCGGCCCATGCTATAACAAAACATCATCGGGAGGCCGCCCGTCCCCGGTGACGGGATCCGGCGCGCAGCCCCGTACACGCAACTCCAAGAGGTGACTGATCATGAAAAAGAAATTTTGGGCGGCTGTGCTGTCCCTGCTCCTCTCCCTTGTCATGCTGCTGACTGCCTGTGGTTTCCAGAACGCCGAACCGTCCGAGCCCGCCGGGTCGGCCTCCAACCCGCCGGAGAGTTCGGCGGTGTCTTCCGCCCCTTCCGACGCCTCGTCAGAGCCGGTCGTATTTACACCGGGCACCTGGCTATCGGACGGCGGGCAGTATTACTTCTTTGACGAAGACGGCGCCACCGGCCGTACCGCCAGTCTGGACAACGGCACCGGTGTGGGATTTTCCTATGCGACAGACGGGGTCAAGGCGGATTTTGCCATGGGCGGGGCGGACAACTCCTCCCCCTGTACCGTGCGCCGGGACGGAGACACCATCACCCTGGAGTGGGAGAGCGGCTCCACAGAGCACCTCACCTATGTCTCCGAACAGGGCTCTGACTCCTTCCAGTTTTACAGCAACCAGGAGCTGGCCGATATGGCGCTGGCTTACTACAAAGAAGGCCTTGGCGCGCAGGCGCAGGGAAACCTGTCCGCCGCCGCCCAGACCAACAGCGACGGCAGCGTCACCATCCAGGTGTATGAAAATCTGGGGGATCACAACAGTACCGCGGTCTGGTACACCGTGGACCGGCTCACCGGAGTCGGGACAGATGCCTCCGGCGGCGAAGTGGAGCTGGCGGGATAAACTCTGCGCCAAGGGGAACGCCCCCTCCATCAGGGATACTGATGGAGGGGGCGCTTTTTGATCCGCTAAGGGAATGACCATAGTTGATCTGTCTGGGTTGGGATGTGAAGAAAAGCTTTCTGAAACAGAGAACTTCACAGTTATCTGTTTCTGTTATTCCTGCTATAGGGATAGCAGTGTTTGTGCGGACGGGAACGAACTGTATACACCGACCTTTTCCGCGCACAGCAGAGCGGCACGGTGGGCTTTAATGGCGGCTTCCTGCACAGTACTGCCTTTGACGAGCTCAGCGGCCAGAACTCCAGTAAAAAAAGAGGTGGCGCCGGAATAGTCGGCAATTTTGCACTTGGTGCAAGTGTCCATTACGCTGATAACTCCGTTTTCTGCCGTAAGGACTCCGGTATTATCCATATGTACAACAACAGCGCGTCTGACTTTGCCGGAGAGAATGCTGGCGGAAATACGGGCGGTTTTGGCATTTTCCCCCCGCTTCAAACCGCAGAAAGCGGCGGCCTGCGCTAAGTTCATAGCCAGATAATCGATATTAGACCAAAAGTCCAGAGAGATGTCAGAAGTCAGAACGGAAGGAGTGACCAGGACTGGGGTGTGGCACTGGTTAGCCAACTCGATCAGATGGATTGCCGCTTCCATGATAGAGGGGCCCATGTGGACCATGATTAGGTCGGCCTTAGCCACGGCCTCTCGGCAACGGTCCACGTCCTGGTCTGTTAGTTCATAGTTTGCACCTAAGAAATCGATGAATGTATTATCTGTATGGTCTTCGATGATGATGGTGGCAAGTCCGCTGTGTACTCCCTGCACCTGGGAAAGGAAACGGCAATCCACATGCTCCAGTTCTAGCGTGGCGCGAATCTGCTGACCGAAAGCATCGTCGCCTACTTTCCCGATCAGCGCGGTGGGAATACCACAGCGCACTGCGGCAATGGACTGAGAGCTGCCATGGCCGCCGGCATTGATAGAGATCCTGCGACCCATCTTCTTTTTACCGATCATCTCGTCGCTCAGTTCCATGACGAAATCCAGATTGAGTACGCCAAGAGAGACGATGCGGGGAAAATCATTGTGGGGCATTCGTGGACCTCCTTGCAATCAGAGTTAGAATGACCTCATCTGTCGTTCCGGAAACAGTGTCATCCTCTCCGGTGTGGATCAGGTTTAGCAGTCTTCTGCTGCCGACTACGCCGATTTGATAGCCTGAGGGGCCCCAGACCGAGAGTTGAGGGGTGGTCAACTGGGCCAGACGAGAGTTTTCTAAGCATAGAACTGCTGTATCCTCTGGGATACGGAGACCTTGAGAGGTCAGTGCAGTCAAGACCCCGGTGCCCTGAAAACAGGTTTGGGTGATGACGGCGTCAGGGACTTGCCCGACTTGAGAACAGTAGCGCTCCAATTCCCGGGCCGCATCGTCGACAGATGAGGCGGCCCAGCGGTGTTCACAGTGCCCACCGGCACGCTGGACTGTGGAACTGAGTTTTTCTAAAAACTCTGGCGAGAAACCAGAGATATTGTCGGCCAGATACAGAAAGCGACTCCTACTCTGTTGGAGCAGATATGTTGCCACGAGTTCTCCCAATTCGCCCCAGGGAATGGACAGTTGATTTGCCCCCTCGACACCGCCGGGATCGGTGTTGGAAAGAAATAGGATAGGCGAGTTGGCACAGAAAGCGCTCCAGCTGGATGGCATACGACGATGAGCTGTGTAGAGCAAAACCCCGGCTAACCCCATGGACTTCGCTTTTAACAAATATGCCTCCTCCAGGTCGGATTCTCCTTCGGTGGCGACAGTAATCATCAGGTAGCCATAAGAGGCCAACACGTCGGAAATCCCCTGGCCCATCTGAGCAAAATAGGAATCACTCAGGCTGGGGAGCATAACAAGAACAGCATTCAGACCGTCCTTTTTCAGACTCTTGGCCAATGTGTTGGAGGAATACCCAAGCTCGTCAATGGCGTTCAGTACCTTGACGCGGGAATGCTCAGCCACCTTTTCAGGGTCATTCAATACACGAGACACGGTAGCGATACTGACGCCAGCGTGTTCTGCAACATCTTTTAAGGTTGCGGCCATGACATTCTCCTTTTCGCTTTTTCTGTGTACCGTCAGTTACAGAGCATAGGCAGGTACTTCTTTGCCAAGCTGCGGGGAAAAACGGAAAAAAGAGAGTTTTTTGATTGATAAAAGCATACCACGAGTTGTTTTCTGTGTCAACTGAAGCCAGGATAGAGGGACAGCACCGATCCAAAGCCGGATTGGTGCTGCCCACAGCTTGTGAAGATGTAAAATCATTACAGATCCGCCAGGGAAAGCTGGGCCTGCGCCACCTCATCTTTCCAAGGGATGGAGTCATAGGCACCCCGCCGAGTTACTGCTAGGGCGGCGGCTTTGCTGGCTGTATACAGTGCTTGTTCGGGCGACGATCCAGAGAGGACGCAGGCCAGGAAGTAGCCAGTAAAAGTGTCTCCCGCTGCGGTGGTGTCCACTGCCTGAACGCAAAAAGCAGGTTGATAGAAGGTACCCTCGGGTCCCCGGTAACAGGAGCCGTCACTGCCCAGTGTTAGGATGACAGAGCCGCCGGGGCATAAATCGTTCAGCTGAGGCAGACAGTCTTCTGGTCGGGTGGTTCCGCAAAGCTGTTTAGCTTCCACCTCATTGACGAACAGCCACTGTGCCGCGGACAACAAATCTGGTGTAATGTCAGGATCCATAGGAGAGGGGTTTATAGCGATGCGCAATCCACGCGCTGCCCCTGTGGATACCAGGTAAGGCAGATGGCTGATCTCATTTTGTACGATCAGTAAGTCCCCTGCCTGAAACTGGTCGAGAACTCGGTCGATCTGCGCACAACTTACCTCACGATTAGCCCCACCGTACAGCAAAATACAATTTTCTCCGCGCTGACTGACCTGAATCACCGCGTTTCCCGTAGGAGTGGTCACTTGGGATAGACAAGTGGTATCAACTCCTACCTGCGCACAAATCTTGCGAAAAATCTCTCCATCTGGGCCAATACACCCGGCCAGTGTGACGGACAGACCCGCCTTAGCGGCGGCCACTGCCTGATTGAAGCCTTTTCCACCGCAGTGCTGTTCAACAGATAGTACGGACAGTGTCTCACCAGGGCGGATTAACTCTGGAACGTGGTATACGTGGTCCAGGTTGAGAGAACCGTAGCACAGCGCCTTCATTGGGCAAGATGGGGGGCGATCTGGGCGTACAGATCAGCTTTTTCCTCCTCGTCCAGGTCCACGAGGGGAGCGCGCATATGGCCGCCCGTCATGCCGCGAAACTGGAGGACGGCCTTGAAGATTCCCATGTCAGCTCCGCTTTTCATAATTTCACAGATCTCGTTGGCGACTTTCTGCTCTTGCAGCGCTGTCTTCAGATCGCCGGCCAGATAGGCCTGGTAGATGTTGACGAAGTGTTCCGGCATTGGGCCGGAGCAACCGGACACCGTACCTTCGCAGCCCATGACTAAGGAGGGGAGGAACAGCCGGTCGGCTCCAAACAGTACCGAGAACTGGCCGCCCTTCAGATTTAGGTAATCTTTCAGCCGAATCATATCTGAGTAACTATACTTGATACCCACTACATTGGGACACGAGTCAATGATCTGAGCTACTACCTGTGGGGTGAGGTCATTGGCGGCGCACTGAGGAATTGCGTAGAGGTAGATGGAAAAATTGGGGGATACGCTGGCGGATACCTGTTGGTAATAGCGGATCATGGCTTTGTCCTTCACGCCAAAGAAAGCAGGGGTCACCACTCCAATACCATCTGCACCAATTTTCTCTGCATGGCGAGCTAGACGGATAGTTTCTTTCAGCGTCATCGCGCCCACATGGATGAAGACGCTTACTCTGCCAGCGGCGGCCGTGAGAACAGTTTCAGCCACCAGTTCCCGCTCTTCCGGTGTCATGATAAGCATTTCGCCAGTGGTTCCACAGGGGTAGAGGCAGTTTACCCCCTTTTCGATTAAAAATTCCACCTGTTCCTTCAATGCGTTTACATCCACTTGATCGTGGTCGTCGAAAGGGGTGGTCATAGCGGTGATAACACCATTCATTTTTTTCATGGTTGCGTCACTCCTTTATGGGTTGAGCCAATTTTTTGGCTTTTTACCGTTCAGACTATCGATTATAGCCTGGGCAGCCATCATGCTGATGTTGGAATAGGTTTCTCGCGTTTCCGCACCCGTGTGGGGAGTACATTGAATGCCGGGCGTGTGCAGAATCGCCGCATCCATGGGCAGGGGTTCCTGTTCATAGACGTCTACTGCGGCTCCGGCCAGATGTCCTGAGACCACGGCGTCTACGAGCGCTTGGGTATCTACCAGTGCCCCTCGGGCGGTGTTAATAAAAAAGGAACCCGATTTCATTTTCTGGAAAGCCTCGTTGTTCATAATGTGGCGCGTTTCTGGTGTGCTGGGCATGTGGATGCTGATGATGTCACTTTCGGTCAATACAGTGTCCGCGTCAGCGAGGGTGACGCCCAGCGCCGTTGCTTTTTCTCGGTTGGGATAGGGATCGTAGGCCAGAAGCCGAACCTCGAAGCCGGTCAGCTTTTTGGCCACTCTACTGCCGATGTCTCCGAAGCCCAACAGTCCCACCGTTTTGCCCAGCAGGTCGCGGCCCACAGCGCGGCTCCACTGACCGCCGGCAAGCTTCCGACTCAGTTCTGGTACATTCCGTAGACAGTTGAGGATCATAGCCACGGCTAACTCAGATACCGCGTTGGCGTTCATCCCTGCGGCGTTGACCACCTGGACGCCGTGGCGTTTAGCGGCAGCCAGGTCGATATTGTCCACGCCCACGCCGAATCGGGCCAGAATTTTCAACCGGGGAGCAATCCGGAATACCTGCTCATTCCATTGGTCTATACCAATGATAGCGCCGTCGATCTCCGGAGCCCAGACAGCCAGCTCACCAAACGAGTAATAGGGCAGCTCATGGTCGTTGAGAATGACCCGGTGTCCGTTGGCCTCCAAAAGATGGATTGCTTCCCGACATAAGGTCTGAAAGTGGGAGGCTGTGATTAGAATGTTGCCCATTTATAACTCCTCCTGGTTAGTCCGCAGATTCAACCGGCAGCGTAAAGCGGTCAAGAGCTTGTCGTATTCCGAGTCGGACAAATAGAGGGGCTCCGGTTCATCCGTGAGAAATACCTTGCCCCAATCTTTCCCGTTGCGATACTTAGGAACGATATGGACATGAAGATGTGTGCTGGTATCACCCAAAATCAAATAGTTGATTTTGTCAGGGTGGAGCAGATCGGTGACGGCCTGGGCCGCGCAATATACGCTGTCGGTCAACTCTCGATACTCTTGAAGCGACAGCTGGGTCACTTTTTGTACATGTCTGCAGGAGGCCATCAGCAGCCGGCCACGGTGGGTCTGGTCTCGGTGGAGGTAAAGCGCGCCTCCAGGGAGATGGCAGACTTCGATCAAATCAGGGCGCAGGGAGGTATCTGCGCAAAATTTGCATAGATCAGCCATTTTTTTCCTCTCTCCGCGCAGCCAGGTAAGCCTTGATTTTGGGGAACACGAAGGGGTAGATAAGAGAGAGAATGGCGATGATAATGAATGTGCAGGAGATGGGACGCGTAAAGAAAGTCGTCCAGTCGCCGCCGGACAGCACCAGAGAGCGGCGGAAGTTTCGCTCCAGGATACCTCCCAGGATCATACCCAGAATGATGGGGGGAATGGAGAACTTCATCTTAATCAGGAAGAAGCCTAGAATGCCGCACACGATCATGAGGTAGATGTCCTGAACGGTGTGGTTGACAGCGAAGGTGCCCACGAAACAAAACACGAAGATCAAGGGGTTCAGAATAACCTCTGGCACCGAGGCGATCTTGGTGAACAGCTTCAGACCTCCGAAACCACAGATGGCCATGAAGATGTTTGCAAAAAACAGACCGATTACAATCATATAGACCTTGTCCGGAGACTCCGACATGAGCAGGGGACCGGGAGTAATACCCAACATCATCAGTGCACCCAGCATGATGGCGGTGCAGGCGTCGCCGGGAATACTCAGAGACAGCAGCGGGATCAGGGCGCCCCCAGACACGGCGTTATTGGCGGCTTCGGGGCCGGCAATGCCGTCAGGCGCACCATCCCCGAACTTTTCCGGATGCTTGGACCAGCGTTTGGCCTCGTTGTAACCTACCCAGGAGGCAATATCGCCGCCAGTGCCGGGAATGGCACCGATGATAGTGCCGATGATGCTGGAGCGGATGAAGGTAGGCAAACAGTAGATCATATCCTCTTTGGTGGGGAGAATGCGCTCCAGTTTCTGGGTGACCTTTCCGCGGGGGTTGCCGTAGCTGTCGGCGATGTTGATGAGCCCTTGAGAGAAGGCAAACAGGCCGATTAAGACCGGGATATTAGAAATTCCTCCAGTGAGGTATACAGTGTCAAAGGTGTAACGGTAGGCTCCCGTAGTGGTGTCCACGCCAACGGTGGCCAGCAGAAGTCCGATAAGCGCACCCATGATACCCTTGAGGACGTTTTCGCTGGAGATACTGGCCACGATGCTGATCCCAAACAGAGCTAGGGCAAAACTCTCCTGAGCACTGAACTTCAGGGCAAAGTTAGAGAGAATGGGAGAGGTCCACAGCAGCATGAGAGCGGAGAAGAGCCCACCGAAAGTGGAAGCTGTGGTGGAAATGGAGATAGCTCGTCCGGGCTGATGATATTTGTGCCCCATGGGATAGCCGTCCAGGCAGGTGGCAGCGGAGTTGGCGGTGCCTGGAGTGTTGATCATGATGGCGGTGATAGAGCCGCCGTAGATGGCGCCACAGAAGATGCCCAGCATCATCAGCACCCCCATGTTGCCGTCCATGGCCAGTGCCACCGGTAGCATGATGGACATACCCATGACAGAGGACAGTCCCGGCATGACGCCTACAAAGATGCCGCACAGGACGCCTCCTAGAATGGCCAGCAGGCCCATAGGAGTAAAGACCGACGCAAAGCCGGCAGAAAAAGCAGTCAACATTGCTTCTCACCCTCCTTAGAAGAATCGGCCCTGAGGCAGGACGACACCCATTATGACTGTGAAAACCGTATAGATAAAGACTGTGATCCCAACGGTGGTAAGGCCGATCCAAACGGGGCGGCGCTCACCCATAGCCAGCATTACCGCTACCACAAACAGCAGTGTGGCGACGATAAAACCAAACAGACTCATGATAACGGCGTAGGCAATCATGATGGCAAAGATCAAGAACACGCAGTGCACACCTGGGGAGTGGAAATCAATGAGAGGTTCCTCTTTCCCGGCGGCTTTTCTGCTCTCCAGCAGAGTCTGAATCAGCAGAATGACAGAGCACAGGATCAAGCCGCTACACAGCATAGTGGGCCAGAAAGCAGCTCCTGGATCTCCTGCATTTCCGCTTCTGGTTTCGAAATTGACGGCCATATAGATCCCAATGACACCTACTGCGATCAGTATGACCGAAAGAATATAGTTGTATTTTCGCACAAACAACAGTCCTTCCTTTTGCTGACACAGAACGCCGGGGGCCGGAACGGATATTTCATTCCGGGCCCCCGGCGATCAAAAGTGATGTGGGCCGGTTCCCTCTGCGCAACGGTCTCTGAGTGTATCCTCTGCCTTACCCCTGAGAGGAGAGCAGTTCCGTATACAGAGCCATCTGCTCATCCAAGAATGTGGACATCTCGTCGACAGTCAGGTTGGTGGTCTGCATCTCCAGAGTAGACAGAGTATTGGCGAAGGTTTCGCTGTCCACGCCTTTGCGCAGTGCTTCGGACAAGTATTCCTGAATGGCGGGGTCCACTTCGGCGGGGCAGGAAATGATGCAGAAGCCCATCATTTCATAGTCGATTTCGTCCGGGAATACCTCTGCGAACGTAGGGACATCGGGGAAAGTGGGCAGACGCTCGCTAGACAGGGCACCGATGATCTTGACGTTCCCGGCTTCTACCTGGGCGGTGGCATTGCTGGGCTGAGCAAAGGTGGCGTCAATGTGGCCGCCCACTATGGCGGTGACGCATTCAGAGCTGCCCTCATAGGTCACGTTGGCTACATCAATGCCCAGAGCATTCTCCATGGCGGAGATAGCCAAGGTAGGAGCGGCACCAGTGCCGGTTTCGCCGACGACGATTTCACCAGGGTGCTCTCTGGCGTAGGCGACGAACTCCTCCAGAGTGGAATAGTTTTCATTTTCTCCAATAATCAGGACAAAGGGATCCAGCAGGGCGCAGGCCAGGGGAGAGAAATCGTCCAAAGTCAGATCTGTATTGCCTTGGATAATGTTGATGATAAAGTCGGTATTTACAACACCAAGGGTATAGCCATCTGCGCTGGAGTTGGCAACCTGGGTTAGGCCGATCAAACCGCCATTGCCCGTGACATTGGCCACTGAGAACTGAACAGGGAAGTCGGGGACACCGTCCAGAACGCCGCGCACAGAAAGGTCAGTGCCGCCGCCGGCGGAATATTGGACGATGACATTGACATTCTGTTCAGGGTAGCCATCCAGCCCGCTGGAGGAATTGGAACTGCTGTTATCAGTACTTCCTGGAGTACTCGAATCCGTGTTGCTGCAGCCGGCGACAGTCAGTACCAGCATAGCGGCAGACAGAGCCACGGCCAGAGCCTTTTTTATCCTTTTCATGTTGTGATCCTCCTTTAATAATCATGTTGTGTTCTTGTCTTAGCGATCTATGTTAACTTGCTGAAACAAGACCTAAGATAGTCCGCCGAGCGCTTCATGCCGACGGAGGCGTCAGGAATGTCATGGGGATGCCACCTGCGTTCATATTCCAAGGACAGCCATCCCCGGTATCCTCGATCTTTCATGCCCTGTAAAATCTGAGGCCAGGGAATACTCCCTTCCCCTACAATCCGGGTGATGACGTTGCGTTCCTCCTCTTTGGGATGTGATACATCGGAAGAGACAAAGTCCCGGTGTCCTTCCCGGAAGACAAGATCTTTTACGTGGGTGTAATACACCTTGGGAAATTGAAGGAGCAGAGCCCGGTCCCAAGATTCGTTTCCGGTAAACGTCAGATTGGCCTGATCGTACAGAATGCCAACCGCCGGGTGATCAATCTCTTGGGCAAGCGAGATGCTGTCTGCGGCGGAAACCGCCATGGTGTTGAAATGATTCTCCATGACCAGCTTGACACCGGACGCCAAGGCTAGATCCCCCAAGTGGCGCATACTGTCGACCAGGGTCTGGCGTTTCACGCCGTCCGGATCAGTATCTTCCAGGGCATAATTTCCGGCGTAGATTCGGATGTATTCAGCGCCCAGGATATGGGCGTATTGGATGACTCGGATGAGCCCCTCGATTTCCGGTTCCCGAACCTTTGGATCTGGGTTGTTAAACTGGGAATAATAGGGGGTGAGCGCAATGATCTGCAGTCCCAGACGATCAGCCAGGCGGCGCAGATCAGCTAACTTGTTAGGGTTGGCAAGTTGAGGAATTGCACAGCGATAGCCGTCCTGCACTACGATCTCTACTCCGTCCAGTCCAAGCTGGGAGAAGAGTTTCATCGCATTGGGGAGACTGTATTCCGGTGTCCCCATGGTATGTCCGGCAATCTGAAACATAGCGTCCACCTTAGTCCAGTCCGGGCAAGCCGGCCGTGATGAGAATGCGATGCATAAGTTCTTGGGTTTTGTAAGCGTCTGAGCCGCTAGTTAGGGGCTGTTTGTTCTGAGTCAGACAGTGAAAGAAGTGATCGACTTCCTGAGAAAAACCCATCTTGTCAATCACTTTGGCCCAGCCATAGGCTAGGGGGGTCATGGAAGTGGTGTGGGACTGTTCCCCATCGGTTACGGTAATCGTATCAGGACAGTTGACGAACACGCTTCTATTGTGCCCGTGCATTTCCAATGTCTCTACCCACTGTCCGGAAGCGCGGTCGGCCACCAGCATAGCTACAGAACCATTTTCAAACTGAAGCTGAGCGGTAGTCAGTGTTTCGTAGAGTGGGTCAGCAAACTTTGAGCAGGCCTCCACCTTGACGCACTCACCGCAGAAGTAGCGCAAAATATCCACCATATGGATAGCGTTCTCCAGGGTGGCGCGGTACTCGCTGGCAGGACGATTTTTCTGTGCGATTAGCACGTCGGGAGAGAGTGTTCCATAGACTTCCTTTGCCTTGCGGTAGACGGGGGCGTAACGGCGATTGAATGCGATCATCAGTTTTCTGCCTGTCCGGGCGGCCGTATCCGCCATATTATAGGCTTCTTTCAGCGTCATACCCATAGGTTTTTCACAGAATACGTCTACTCCGGAATTCAGCAAGTGAACTACCTGCTCTGCGTGTACCGTCTTCGGGGAGAGAACAAAAGCACAGTCTAACTCCAATTCCAGCAACTCGTCCATATTGTGCACTGCGTTTTGGATTGCATAGTTGCGCTGGACCTTTTGCACGCTCTCGATGTGTTCGGCAAAGGCCCCGACCATCTCCACGTCACTGCGGGCAGCCAGAATAGGCAGGTGGGCAATATGGGCAATGGAGCCCACACCGATCAGACCGACTCGGTATTTCTTTCCCATGTCCAGATTTTGCTCCTTCTCGTGAATTCAGGACTTGGCTAAAAAGCCGCCGTCCACTGCGATGGTAAAGCCGTTGACATAGTCGGAAGCGTCAGAGGCCAGGAAAATGGCTGCGCCGGCCAAATCTTCCGGTACCCCCCAGCGCTCCATGGGGATACGGGTGTTGGTTTCAGCCATGCGGGCGGGTTCTGAACGCATGGCTGCAGTCATGTCAGTGACCATATAACCAGGAGCGATACAATTAATGTGGATCCCATAGGGTGCAGCCCACTCGTTGCACATATGCATGGTGATATTACGGACTGCGGCCTTGCTGGCGGTATAGGGGATGACTTTGATACCGCCCTGGTAAGAAGTCATGGAGCCGATGTTGATGATTTTTCCGCCGCCGCCCTGCTTGATGAACTGTCGGGCTGCCGCTTGACACATGAAGAATAATGCTGTCAGGTTAACATCCAGGACATCCTGCCAGTCTTTTCGGCTGATGTCGATGGCCATGACGCGGCGGGTGATGCCCGCGGCGTTGACCAGAATATCTACCTTTCCAAATTTCTCCACCGTTTTTTGAATTACAAGGTTTGGAGTCTCTTCTTGCCCGACATCCATTTTTAATTCCAGGTAACGGCGTCCTAGGTGTTCGACTTTTACACGGGTCTCACTGTGGTTGGAACGGCCTACTCCGACGATGTCGGCACCAGCTCCAGCCAGGCCGATGGCGATCCCCTGGCCAAGCCCTCGGGTAGCACCAGTAACAATGGCGGTTTTGCCTTTTAAGCTGAATTTATCGATGGTCTCCATAATTCTCTGCCCCCAAGCAAAATGTTTTACATCAATAATGATTAAAATTACATAGAATGTAAACAAATCATTTGACATGAAAAAAATATCATTATTTAAACGAATTGTCAAGAGAAAACGTGAATTTTTTCTCCGTCCTTGTGCACTATTTTGCTTCCATGAAATTGTGGAAAACTACAAAACTACCAACAGAAAACAGCGAAGAGAGACTTTCGTCGCCTCGGGGCACTGGTCAGTCTCATAAGATTGGCTTGGAGTGAGAAAAGACTTGACAAATCAGAAAAATTCTATATACTATTCAACTAACGATTTATTTCGCTAGTTTAAAATTTGCGGGAGAAGAACAACATGTCACGTTTCCTCAGCGGTGCGCTGCGTCAGCAGGTGCCCTATGTGCCGGGCGAACAGCCCCATCAGCGCCGGTATATCAAATTGAACACCAATGAGTCCCCCTATCCGCCCGCCCCCGGCGTCCTGCGGGCGGTCGGGGTCGAAGCAGCCGATCTGCGGCTGTACCCGGATCCGGAGGCCCGGGAGCTGAAGGCGGCCCTGGCGGCGCGGCACCATGTGGGGCCGGAGAACATTTTTGTAGGCAACGGGTCGGACGAGGTTCTGAATTTTGCCTTTCTGGCCTTCGCCTCAGATGGGCGGGGGGCAGCCTTCGCCGACATCACCTATGGGTTCTATCCAGTGTTCTGCGGTCTGTACCACATTCCCACCCGGATCGTCCCCCTGCGGGAGAACTTTACCTTGGATCCCGAGGACTGCTACGGGCTGGGCAGAACCATCGTCCTCGCCAATCCCAACGCCCCCACTGGACTGGCCCTGAGCCGCGCGCAGGTGGAGGAGATCGTCAAGGCCAACCAGGACAGTGTGGTGATTGTGGACGAGGCCTATGTGGACTTCGGCGGAGAGAGCTGCGTGGAATTGACCCGGCGGCACGGCAACCTGCTGGTGGTGCAGACCTTTTCCAAGTCCCGCTCCCTGGCAGGGGCGCGGCTGGGCTTTGCGGTGGGGAATCAGGAACTGATTGCCGATCTGGAGACCATCAAATTTTCCACCAACCCCTATAACGTGAACCGGCTGACCCTCCGGGCCGGGGCAGAGGCCCTGGCAGAGCAGCACTACTACGACAAATGCTGTCAGGCGATCATGGAGACGCGGGACCGCACCGCCGAACAGCTGCGCGGGATGGGGTTCACCGTTCTCCCCTCTCGAACAAATTTCCTGTTTGTCCGCCGGGAGGGGCTGGACGGCGCAGCGATTTACCGGGGGCTGAAGGACCAGGGCGTACTGGTGCGGCATTTTGATCAGGCGCGGATTCAGAACTTTGTCCGCGTCACCGTGGGAACCCCGGAGCAGATGAATGTTTTCCTGGAAAAGTTGAGGGAGCTGCTATGAGAGACGCAACTGTGGCGCGCAAGACCAATGAGACGGACATCCGGCTGTCCCTGCGGGTGGACGGCCGGGGGGAGAGCCGAATCCTGAGCGGAGTCGGTTTTCTGGACCACATGCTCACCCTGCTGGCCCGGCACGGCAGGCTGGACCTGGACCTGCGGTGTGAGGGGGACACCCAGGTGGACGACCACCACAGTGTGGAGGACATCGGCATCGCGCTGGGGCAGGCGTTCCAGCTGGCCCTGGGGGACAAGCGGGGAATCCGCCGCTACGCCTCCCTCTGCCTGCCCATGGACGAGGCGCTGATCTTGTGCGCCGTCGATGTGTCCGGGCGAGGCGGATATTACGGGGAGCTGGACTTTCCCACTGAGAAAATCGGGACCTTTGACACCCAGCTGGTCCATGAATTCATGGAGGCCTTCGCCGTCAACGCAAAGCTGACGCTCCATCTGCGCAGACTGTCCGGGCGCAACTCCCATCATATCGCGGAGGGGGCGTTCAAGGCGCTGGGCCGTGCACTGAGAGAGGCCGCATCTGTGGAGGAGGCCTTTCGGAACGAAATTCCATCCACCAAGGGGATGCTTTGAATGGGAACACTGAGGTTGGAAGAACAGCTGAATTGCCTGTATGAGGGCTATGGGTACCGAAAGTACCGCATGTCAAAATTCGAGGATTACGATCTGTACGCCCAGAACAGAGATTTTCTGCGGAGCGGACAGATCATCACCTTCACCGATGCGGACGGGTCGCTGAAGGCGCTGAAGCCGGATATTACCCTGTCCATTATCAAGAGCAGCGGCGGGGACGGGGAGAAGCTCTACTATAACGAGACGGTATACCGCGAGGTGGAGGGCGCGTTTAAAGAGATTGCCCAGGTGGGGGTGGAGTCAGTTGGACAGATCGACGCCTACGCCGAGGGGGAGGTCATCGCGCTGGCGGCCAAGTCGCTGTCGCTGCTGTCGGAGGACTATGTCCTGGATCTGTCTGACATCAGCCTGATCCACTGCCTGCTGGAGGGAATGGAGCTCTCCCCGCTGGACCGGGAGAAGGCCCTGGAGCTGATTGGGCAGAAAAACGCCCCCGGCATCCAGGCCATGGTGGATCAGGGGCGGCTGAGCAGCCGGGACGCCCGGACCCTGTTGGAGCTGATTGGGATTTACGCCCCGCTCCGGGAGGGGATCGCCCAGGCGGGCCGGCTGGCTCGGGATGAGCGGAGCTGGGAGTGCCTTCGGCAGCTGTCCGCCGCCGCCGACATGCTGGAAGCCTTTGGCCTGAAGGGCCGAATCTGTCTGGACTTTTCTCTGGTCACCAGTCTGGACTACTACAGCGGGGTTATTTTTCAGGGGTTCCTGCCCGGCGTGCCCTTCCCGGTTCTGTCTGGCGGCCGGTATGACAACTTGCCCCGTAAGATGGGAAAACAGGTGGGCGCCATTGGATTTGCCCTGTACAAGGGGCTCTTGGACCGGTACATGAAGCAGGAGCGGCGATATGATTCCGATCTTCTGCTCACCTATGGGCCGGACGCGGACCTGTCCCAGCTGGCCTCCTTTGCCGAGCAGCTCCGGAGCGGGGGATACACCGTCCGGTGTGAGCGGGAGAGCAGACAATCCAGCCCGGTGCGGTGCCGGCGCACGATCCGCTATCAGGACGGGATTCGGCCCGAGGAGGTGGAGCTATGATCCGGGTGGCGCTGCCCAAGGGGCGGCTGGGAGAGCGGGCCTATGAGGCGCTGGCGGCGGCGGGCTATGCCTGCCCCTCTATTTTGGAGAAGAACCGGAAGCTGATTTTTGAAGATCCGGATCAGACGGTGCGGTATTTCTGGGCCAAACCCTCCGATGTGAGCATCTATGTGGAGCGGGGGGCCGCCGATGTGGGCATCGTGGGGCGGGACATTCTGCTGGAATACCGCCCGGAGGTATATGAACTGCTGGATTTGAAGCTGGGCAGGTGCCGCATGTGCGTGGCCGGTCCGGAGGACTTCTATGACGACCCGGACAGACTTCTGCGGGTTGCCACCAAATTTCCCCATATTGCGGCGGAGTATTATGAATCACGGTCCCGGGACATCGACATCATCCGGCTGAACGGCTCCATCGAACTGGCGCCGATTGTGGGCCTGTCCGATGTGATCGTGGACCTGGTGGAGACGGGAAAGACCCTGGCGGAGAACCACCTGACCCCGCTGGAGACCATCGCGGAGATCAGCGCCCGGTTTATCTGCGGCAAGGTCAGTTATAAATTCAACCATTCGGAGATTCTGCGCATGCGGGACGCTCTGGAGAAAAATCTGTGAGGTGGGTCTTATGATCAAGATATATGACCGGAATGAAGTGCCGGAGGAGGAAATTTTCCGGCGGGAGGAGGAGACGACCGATGTGTCCGCCCCGGTGGCGGACATCCTCCGGGATGTGAAGGAGCGGGGGGACGCGGCCCTGCTGGACTGCGCCCGCAGATTTGACAAGGCGGAGCTGTCCGCCCTGGAGGTCACCCCCCGGGAGCTGGAGGAGGGGGCCGCCCAGGTGGACGGGGAGTTTACCCAGATCCTCCGGGAGGCCGCCGAAAACATCCGCGCCTTCCACGCCAGGCAGAGGCGGGAGGGCTTCCTGATGGCCGAGCGGGAGGGTGTGATCCTGGGCCAGAAGATCACCCCCCTGGCCCGGGTGGGCATCTACGTGCCCGGGGGCACCGCCGCCTACCCCTCCACTGTGCTGATGAACGCCATTCCCGCCCACATCGCCGGGGTGGGGGAGATCATTATGGCCACGCCCCCCGGGCGGGACGGAAAAATCTGCCCGGCCATTCTGGCGGCGGCCAAGCTGGCGGGGGTCACCCGCATCTTCAAGATGGGGGGCGCCCAGGCGGTGGCCGCCCTGGCCTATGGGACGCAGAGCGTGCCCAAGGTGGACAAGATCGTGGGGCCCGGCAACGCCTATGTGGCCGAGGCCAAGCGGCAGGTGTTCGGCCTGGTGAACATTGACATGATCGCCGGCCCCTCTGAGATCCTGGTGATCGCCGACGGAAAGTCCAACCCCGCCTGGGTGGCGGCCGACCTGCTCAGTCAGGCGGAGCACGACAAGCTGGCCTCCGCCGTGCTGGTGACCGACTCCCGCCCCCTGGCGCAGGCGGTTGCCCAGGCGGTCGAAGACCAGCTCCGGATCCTGGAACGGGAGGAAATCGCTAGGGCGTCCATAGAGCACAACGGGAAAATCATTGTGGTCCGATCTCTGGCTGAGGCTGTCGCGGCGGCCAACCGCATCGCCCCGGAGCACCTGGAGCTGTCGGTGGAAAACCCCTTTGACTACCTGGGCCAGATCGAGAACGCCGGGTCCATCTTCCTGGGCCGCTACAACCCGGAGCCCATGGGGGACTACTTCGCCGGCCCCAACCACACCCTGCCCACCATGGGCACCGCCCGGTTCTACAGTCCCCTCTCGGTGGACGACTTTGTGAAGAAGTCCCAGTTCAGCTGCTACACCAGGGAGGCCCTGGAGCGGGACTACCGAAAGGTGAGCCGCTTTGCCAAAGAGGAGGGTCTCACCGCCCACGCCCGGGCGGTGGAGATCCGCTTTGAGGGGGACCGGCGGCCATGATTGCCATTGTCGACTACGGGGTGGGCAACCTGTTCTCCCTGAAAAGTTCTCTGCACGCCATCGGGCAGGAGACCCGGGTCACCCGGGATCTGGCGGAGCTGGACCGGGCGGACCACATCATCCTGCCCGGCGTGGGCGCCTTTGGGGACGCCGTCCGGAAGCTGAGGGACACGGGAATGTTTCAGGCGGTGCTGGACCAGGCGGCCAGGGGCAAACCCATTCTGGGGATCTGTCTGGGCATGCAGCTGCTGTTTGAGAAGTCCTTTGAGTACGGGGAGCACCGGGGCCTTGGCCTCATTCAGGGGGAGGTGCGGGACATCCGCACGGTCATCCCGGGAAATCTGGCCGTCCCCCACATGGGCTGGAACGGTCTGCGCTTCCCGGCGGACCGGGCGCGCAGCCCCCTCTTTGCCGGCCTGGAGGAGGGGGAGCACGTGTACTTCGTCCACTCCTTCGCGGGGGTTGGCTGTGGGGCCCAATGCATTGCCGCCGCCGAATACGGCGCGGAGCTGACCGCGGCGGTGCAGAACGGCAATGTGTGCGGCACCCAGTTTCACCCGGAGAAGAGCGGGGAGACGGGGCTGAAGATCCTGAAGAATTTCTGCGGATGGGAGGGACGCGCATGATCCTGCTTCCGGCCATTGACCTGTACGGCGGGAAGGTGGTCCGCTTAACCCGAGGGGACTATGCCCAGATGACCGTCTACCGGAACGACCCGGCGGCTCAGGCCGCCGACTTTCAGGCAGCAGGAGCCCGGTGGCTCCACGCCGTGGACCTGGAGGGGGCCAAGGACGGCTCCACCCCCAACTTCCCGGTGATCCGGGAGATCTGCCGCAGAACCAATTTGAAGGTGGAGGTGGGCGGGGGTATCCGCTCTCTGGACACCATTCAGAAGTATCTGGACGCGGGGGTGGCCCGGGTGATCCTGGGCACCGCCGCCGTCACCGCCCCGACCTTTCTGACAGACGCCCTGGACCGCTTCGGCGCCCAGGCGGCGGTGGGGGTGGACCTGAAGGACGGGGCCATCGCCATCCGGGGGTGGAAGGAGACCGCCTCGGAGCGGGCGGAGGACTTCTTTGCCCGCCTGTGCGGGATGGGGGCCAAAACCGTCATCTGCACCGACATCTCCAGGGACGGGATGCTGGGGGGAACCAACGTGGAGCTGTACCGGGACCTGTCCCGGAGGTTCCCCCTGGACTTTATCGCCTCGGGCGGGGTGACAAGTATTTCGGACGTGCGGGCGTTGAAGAAACTCGGTCTGTACGGCGCTATCCTGGGCAAGGCCCTGTACACCGGGGCGCTGGACCTGAACGAAGCCCTGCGGGAGGTGGAGTGAGATGGTCGCCAAGCGCATTATCCCCTGCCTGGACATCAAGGACGGCCGGGTGGTGAAGGGGGTCAACTTTCTGAACCTCCAGGACGTGTCCAACCCGGTGAAGCTGGCGGACTACTACTCCCGCTCCGGGGCGGACGAGCTGGTGTTCTACGACATCACCGCCTCCTTCGAGGGGCGAAAGCTCTTTACCGATATTCTCACGGCGGTGGCCTCCACCATCTTCATCCCCCTCACCGTGGGGGGCGGCATCAACAGCCTGGAGGACTTCGAGCGGGTGCTCGCCTGCGGGGCGGACAAGGTGTCCGTCAACTCCGGGGCCATCCAAAACCCGGACCTCATCGACCAGGCGGCCAGGAGGTACGGGGACCAGTGCGTGGTCCTATCTGTGGACGCCAAGCGGGTGGATGGAACGTACCACGTGTTTTTGAACGGCGGCCGGGCGGACACCAGCATGGACGCCCTGGCGTGGATCAAAGAAGGGGTGGACCGGGGGGCCGGCGAGGTGGTGGTCAACTCCATCGACACCGACGGGGTGAAGGGAGGCTTTGATCTGGAGATGCTCCGGGAGGTGCAGGCGCGGGTCCGCGTGCCGGTGATCGCCTCCGGCGGGGCCGGGGGAGTCCAGGACTTTGTGGACCTGTTCCGGGAGATACCGGAGCTGTCCGCCGGTCTGGCGGCCAGCATCTTCCACTTCGGCGAGGTGGCCATCCCCGATTTGAAGCAAGTTCTGCGGGAGAAGGGAGTGTGCGTGCGGCTGTGATGGATCTGGAGACGCTGAAATTTGACGAGAAGGGGCTCATCCCCGCCATTGTCCAGGACGCGGACACGGGCAAGGTGCTCACCCTGGCCTATATGAACCGGGAGTCCTTAAAAATCTCCCTGGACAGGAAGCGTACCTGCTTCTGGTCCCGGTCCCGGCAGGAGCTGTGGCTGAAGGGGGAGACCAGCGGCAATGTCCAGCACATTGTGGAGCTGCGGGCCGACTGTGACCGGGACGCCCTGCTGGTGCGGGTAAAAAAAGAGGGGCCGGCCTGCCACCTGGGCACCGACTCCTGCTTTGACGGCAATCTGATATTCGAGAGCGAGGAATGTTGAAATGGAACAGCAGTTCAGCTGCCAGGGGCTGTATGAGCTCCTGGAGGAGCGGAAGGCGGAACGGCCTGCGGGCTCCTACACCACCTATCTGTTTGAAAAGGGACTGGACAAGATTTTGAAGAAGGTGGGGGAGGAGTGTACCGAGGTGATCATCGCCGCCAAGGGCCGGGATCACAGGGAGACGGTGTACGAGATCGCCGACCTGACCTATCACGTAATGGTCCTTATGGTGGAGGCGGGCATCTCCCTGGACGAGGTGGAGGCGGAGCTGGCCAGCCGCCATGTGATCGACCACAAGGTGAAGCAGGAGAAGATGGCCTCCGACTGTATGGAGGGAGAGGGATGACCGCAGTACTGGGAGATTTCCACACCCACTCCACCCTGGATGACGGGGGGAGCACGCTGGAGGAGATGGCGCAGGCGGCCTGCGCCCGCGGACTGACCCGGCTGGGCTTCTCCGGCCACAGCTGGTGCCAGTGGGAGGAGGACTTCTGCCTCCCGCGGGATCAGGTGCCGGTCTACCTGGAGACCGGCCGCGCGCTGAAAGAGCGGTACCGGGGAAAACTGGACCTCTTCGTAGGCATGGAGCTGGACTGCTACGGCCAGCGCCCGGAGGGGCTGGACTATGGGATCGGTTCGGTCCACGGCCTGCTGCTGGATGGGCGGTTCTACCCGGTGGATGAGAGCCCGGAGAAGAGCCGCCAGGCGGTGGAGGAGCAGTTCGGCGGGGACTGGTACCGGTACACCGACGCCTACTACGACCTGGTGGCCGACCTGCCCAAAAAGACCGGGTGCGACTGGATCGGGCACTTCGATCTGGTGACCAAGTTTAACCAGCGGCTGGCCGCCTTTGACGAGACGGCGCCCCGGTACCTGCGGCGAGCCATGGAGGTCATGGAGCATCTGGTAAAACAGTCCGTGGCCTTTGAACTGAACACCGGAGCGATCAGCCGGGGCTATCGGACGAAGCCCTATCCGGCTATGCCGCTGCTGCGCCATCTGCGCCGGCTGGGCGGCGAGCTCATCCTCAGCTCCGACGCCCATCAGGCCGGGCACCTGTGTTATGGATTCGACAAAGGAGTGGCGGCGGCCGCACAGGCGGGCTTTGACCATGTCAACGTGTGGACGTCGGCCGGATTTCAGGCCGTAGGGCTCTCTGTCTGAGCGATTCAGACAGAGAGCCCTTTTTCCATTTCCCCTGCGCCTGCTCCGTTCGCGCCGCCGCACTCAGATGGCCAGCGCCGCGTCGAGCGCGTCCCCGGTGGCCTGCACGGCGTTTCCGGGGGCGTGGGCCGCCTCTCCGACCACGAACACCTGGGCGGCTCTCGCCCGTACCGCCTCCTGCAAGGAGGTATCCGGGCGGGCGCCCATGGCCAGAACCACGTTGTCAAATCCCCGCGCGGAGCCGGAGGAACCGTCGGCGCGGGTATAGTCCACACCGTCCGCATAGAACCGTCCAACCGTGACGCCGGGCATCAGTACGACCTGACAGGCTCGGAACTGTTCCAGCAGATACCGGCGGTTCTCCGGGGTCACATCGGCGGCGATCTCCTCTTTTTTCTCCAGGATGGTGACCTCGTGGCCCCGCTCCGCCAGGAACTCGGCCGCCTCACAGCCGATCATTCCGCCGCCCACCACCAGGACCCGTCTGTCCATGGGCGCTTTGCCCGCCAGCATATCCTGGGCGGTGACATAGCCCAAGGAATCCAGGTTGGGGATGGGCGGGAGGAAAGGCCTCGCGCCAGTGGCCAGAATGATGGCGTCCGGGGCCAGGCTTTGCAGCCGCGCCGGCGTGGCCTCGACGTTCACCCGCAGCTCCACGCCAGCCCGCTCCGCCCGGACGATCATGGCGCGGATCGCCTCGGACAGCTGCCCCTTTCCGGTGGGATAGGATGCGATGCGAAAGCTCCCGCCCAGCTCGACGTCCTTCTCCAGCAGCGTGACCCGGTGCCCCCGGACCGCACAGGCCCAGGCCGCGTATAGACCGGCGGGGCCGCCGCCGGCCACCACCACCCGCTTGCGCCGGGCGGCGGGCGTCAGCTCCCCTTCCCGGCCCACACAGGGGTTCACCGCGCAGGTGATGGGCCGGCCGGCAAAAATATTGGGCATACAGCCCAGCAGGCTGCCGATACAGGGGAACAGAGCCTCCAGCTGCCCGGTCCGCGCCTTGTTGGGCAGCTCCGGGTCGGCAATGCTCTGGCGGCCGAAGGCGATCAGATCCGCCCGGCCCTGCCTGACCAGCAGCTCCGCGTACTGGGGCTCGGTGAACCTGCCCACGGCGATCACTGGTACGGAGACCGCTCGCTTGATCTCGCTGACCAGGTCGGCATTGAAACCGCCGTGGACGATCCCCGGTGCCCACATGAATTCGTCCCGCAGGTGGACGGCGCGGGTCACGTGGATGGCGTCCACGCCGCACTCCTGCTCCAGGTACGCGGCCACGGCGGCGGCGTCCTGGACGCTCTGGCCGCCGGGCATCTCGTCGCTGGCGTTGATGCGGCAGAGGATGGGCAGGCTGCCCCCGGTCTTGCGGCGGATGTTTTCGATGATCAGCCGAGGCAGACGCATCCGGTTCTCGAAGCAGCCGCCGAACTCGTCGGTGCGGTGATTGGTCCGCTGGGAGAGGAAGGTGCTGACCAGATAGCCGTGGGCGCAGTGGACCTCCACCACGTCGATCCCGGCCAGCTGAGCCCGGCGGGCCGCGTCGCCGTAGCACTCGATGATGTGATAGAGCTCCTCGGCGGAGACCGCCTCCGGGATCTCCCGCCCCTGGGCGGCGGGGACGGCGCTGGCGGCCTTCAGCGGGGCGCCGGTCAGGACGGAGCTGCCCTCGGGGCCCGCATGCTGGAGCTGGATGGACACCTTTGCCCCGTACGTGTGGCAGGCGTCGGCCACCCGGCGGAAGCTCTCCACGCTGTGGTCGGAGAACAGGCACGCCTTTCGGGGCCCGCCCTTCGCCTCCCTGCAGACGACCGTGGACTCCAGCGTGATCAGACCGAAGCCGCCTCTGGCCCTGGCCTGGTAGTAGGCCAGGGAGCGGTCGCTGAGCGTGCCGTCCGGATTGGCCAGGTTGCTGCACATGGGCGGCACCACAAAGCGGTTGGGGACCGTGACCGCGCCGATGCGGATGGGAGAAAACATGGTTGGAAATTTCATCAAGCACACCTCGTCTCTCACCTGACAAGTCAGGAGATGGATGGTTCCGGCGCCGGGTGCCGGGATAACGTCCGCCGCACATCTGGGCTGTGCGGAAAAGCGCCGGCACAGAGCCGGCGCTTTTCCGCAAGCCATCAGAGAAGGAGGACTTTATCCAAACGAACCGCAGGGCTCCGCTCCCCGCGGTCCGCCTGAATCAGAGAAAATCAGGGCTGCGGTTTCTCTGCCGCCTGACGGCTGCCGGAGAAGGACAGCCCCAGGTCTGTTCCGCCGGCGGGCGTGTGCGGGCCCTTTGGGGCCGGCCGCCGATTCAAAAACCGCCCGCCGTCAAACCGGAGATACCGGTCCAGCCAGGCGCCGATCAGGCCGATGACCTTTCCCATGGTGAGGGCGGCCAGCACCGTCCCCACGCCCAGGCCCTCCAGACGGCCCAGGCAGCACAGGGTCAGGCCCGCCGTCACCAGCAGACAGGCGGCGTCAAAGCCGATCTTGATCCTCGGGTAGCTCACTCCGGTGATCTGCGCCAGCTCCCGGGGGAACAGGTCGGTGGGGATGATGGGCAGGCCGCAGCGGTTGGACAGGGCGATGCCCACGCAGATCAGCAGATAGCTCACCACGAAATAGACGACCCGCCAGCCCAGGGGATCGGGGAACAGAGCGACCCACGGCTCGTGGAGGTCCAGCAGGGCGCTGAACGCGAAGCCCACCACAAAGCTGAACAGATAGGCGGGCACGAAGCGGCGGCGCAGGACCATCAGGCTGGCGATCAGCAGCCCCTGAAAGAGGTAGGTCCAGTTTCCCAGGGAGAGGGCCGGCAGCACCAGGGAGAAGGCGTAGGGGACGCTGGAGATGGCCGAGATCCCCGCGCCGGAGCGGAGCATCAGAACCACGCTGAACGAATTGATGACCACGGCCGCCCCCAGGGCCAGCCAGCCCGGCATGACCAGCTGACGGGCGCCCAGACGTCTCTTCTGTACCATTTGGATGCCTCCTGCCAAATCAGTTCTCTGTTATACTGTACTCCAAAAGAAAGAAAAAGTAAAATAAATCATTAGAATAAAATTATAGTTTTTATCTATAATCTATGGTACAATACAGAGTATCATAATCCCCTTTAGGTTCCCGCGCCCAGGAGGGACGACGGGGAAAGGAGTTCACCGCCATGAATCTGGATTACCTGCGCTATTTTGTCAAGCTGGCCCAGGTGGGGCACTACACCCGCGCCTCCGAGCAGCTGAACATCTCCCAGCCCAGCCTGAGCCACGCGGTCCGGCAGCTGGAGGAGGAGCTGGGGGTGCCCCTGTTTGAGCGGCAGGGGCGGAACACCCAGCTGACGCAGTTTGGGGAGGAGTTCCTGGACTGCGCCGTCCGCACCCTGGCCACCCTGGACGAGGGGGTGATCTCCCTCCGGCGCAAGGCCAAGGGGGAGGGGCTCATCCGCCTGGGCTTTCTGCGGGTGCTGGGTACGAACTATGTCCCCCGGCTGGCCGCCCGGTTCCTGGCGGCGCGCCCGGACCGGCAGATCCAGTTCACCTTCCACAGCGGCCGCACCCAGGAGCTGCTGGAGGGGCTGGCCGACCGGCGCTATGATCTGGTGTTCTGCTCCCGCCCCGCCCCGGAGCTGGGCCTGACCGCCGTCCCGGTGCGGGCGCAGGGGCTGGTCCTCATCGTTCCGCCTGGCCATCCCCTGGCCGGCCGGGCGGGGGTCTCCCTGGCGGAGGCCGCCCCCTATCCCATGGTGTGCTTCTCCCGGGACTCCGGCCTGCGCGCCGTGGTGGACGAGCTGTTCGACGCCCTGGGCGTCCGCCCCCAGGTGGCCTGGGAGACGGAGGAGGACCAGGTCGTCGCCGGCCTGGTGGCCCAGGGCTTCGGGATCGCGGTGGTCCCGGAGATGGATGTTTTGCACCAGCTGGACCTGGTCGCTCTGCCCATCACCGCCCCGCCCTATCGGCGGGACTTCTTCCTGGTCCACGACGACCGGCTCTTTCTCTCCCCCGCCGCCCGGGAGTTCCGGAAGTTTGTGCTGAGCGGGGAAGACGGCTGCCCCGGCGGGCCTCTATAGGGGACATTTTCCTGCGTTTTGGGGCCCGCCGTCCAATAAACTCCACGAATTTTATCACACTAAGCCGCTGAATTTCTGGCGTCTGCTCTAATTGACGCGGACCTGCCGCCTGTGGTATACTGCGGAGCAAGAGGACGAAGGCGTTTCCCGGGAAGCGCCTTCGTCCTCTTGGTTTACCCCCACTTCACCCGTGCGCGCCCGCCCTCAGCCGGAGGGTGGGAGGGCGCGCGGGGGCGGGGCAATTTGATTTGGGAGGCAAGAGAAATGGCGTATTCCATCGCGGACACCCTGTGGGTCTTTCTGGCGGCCATCCTGGTGTTCTTCATGAATCTGGGCTTTGCCTGTGTGGAGGCCGGATTCGCCCGGGCCAAAAACACGGTCAATATTTTGTCCAAGAACTTCATCGTCTTCGCCGTCTCGTCCCTGGGCTTTCTTCTGCTGGGCTGGGGGCTGATGTTCGGCGGGGACAACCCTCTGGTGGGCACCGAGCACCTGTTCCTGCTGGGGAGCGGCGACCACTCCTTCTATGACGGCACTCTCACCGCATCGGTGCCCTTCTGGGGGAAGTTCTTCTTCCAGCTGGTCTTCTGCGGCACCGCCGCCACCATTGTCTCCGGCGCAGTGGCCGAGCGGGTGAAGTATCTCTCCTTCATTCTGTTTTCCTTTGTCCTCACCCTGGTGATCTACCCCGTCGTGGGCCACTGGATCTGGGGCGGCGGCTGGCTGGCCGACCTGGGCTTCCTGGATTTCGCGGGGGATACCGCCGTCCACTCCCTGGGCGGGTGGGCCGCCCTGGCCGGGGCGGTCATCCTGGGGCCCCGGATCGGCAAGTATGACAAGGACGGAAAAGCCCAGGCCATCCCCGGCCACAGCATGTCCCTGGCGGTCATCGGCCTGTTCGTCCTGTGGCTGGGCTGGTTCGGCTTCAACCCCGGCTCCACCATGAGCTTTCAGAACCCGGAGGACGTGGTCCACATCCTGATGACCACCAATACCGCCGCCATCGCGGCGGTCCTCACCTCCACCGCCGCCTCCTGGCTGGTCATGGGCAAGCCCGACCTGGGCATGACCATCAACGGCTGTCTGGCCGGCCTGGTGGGCATCACCGGCGGCTGCGCCTATGTGAGCGTGGGCTCCTCTCTGGTCATCGGGGCGGCGGCCGGGGTGCTGGTGGTCTTCGCCGTGCTGTTCTTTGACCGGGTCCATGTGGACGACCCGGTGGGCGCCACCTCGGTCCACCTGTGCTGCGGGGTGTTCGGGACGGTGTGCATCGGCCTGTTCGCCCAGGAGGGCGTCACCTCCCTGTCCGCCCGCAGCGGTTTGTTCTTCGGCGGGGGGACCGGCCTGCTGGTCACCCAGCTGATCGGGGTCGCCGCCGTGGGGGCCTTCGTGCTGGTTGCCTCCGGGCTGGTCTGGCTGATCCTGAAATACACCGTGGGCATCCGGGTCTCCGCCCAGGAGGAGCTCAGCGGCCTGGACATCGGCGAGCACGGCAACATCGCCTACCCCGACTTCTCCCCGGCGGCCGACTCCCTCACCGCCCCCGGAGCGCCCTCCGGCCCGGCCCCCGCCCTCTCCGCCCCTGCCGCGCCCAAGGACGCGGCGGTCCCGGTGGTCCACCGGGAGCGCGCCGGAGCCAAGCTCACCAAGGTCACCATCCTGGCCAATCAGAGCCGGTTCGGGGCCCTCCAGGACACCCTGGAGGGGCTGGGGGTCACCGGCATCACGGTGACCAACGTGTTCGGCTACGGGGCCCAGCGGGGCCACGCCATCTACTTCCGGGGCAGCCCGGTCAGCTCCCGGCTGCTGCCCAAGATCAAGATCGACATCGTCATCTGCAAGATCCCCACCGAGACCCTGGTGAAGGCGGTGCAGGACACCCTCTACACCGGCCATGTGGGCGACGGCAAGATCTTCCTCTATGACGTGGAGGATGTGATCAAGATCCGCACCGGCGAGCGGGGCTATGACGCCCTCCAGGACGAGGAGGCCAACGGCGGCTGATCCCCCGCTGTGCTAATATAACAACATAACAAGGCCCGGCGCCCGCGAATGCGGGCGCCGGGCTCTGCGGGCCGCCGAAAAAGCACTAGGGCTTTTCGGCGGCCCGCAAAAATCCCGTTACTTTTGCGCCGCTGTACGGCGCAAAAGTCCTCGCTGCGCTCGCCGGGAGCCTTATTGTGTAAGGCTCCCGGGGGATTCGATCCCATTCGAGGCGGACTGCCGCCCCCTCGAGCTCCCACGCCTGGCCGCAGGCGGAGTTTGCCCACCAGAGGCGTCTCGGCAAGCTGAGGCCCGGTGCCCGCGAATGCGGGCGCCGGGCCTTGGAATATTTGGGACATTTGCCGCGCGTGGGCCCTTACCCGCCGTACCCCATCAGGTAGCGATCCACCTCCCGGGCGGCCTGGCGGCCCTCCTGGATGGCCCACACCACCAGGGACTGGCCCCGGCGCATGTCTCCGGCGGCGAACACCCCGGGGACGCCGGCGGCATAGCTCCCCTCCGCCGTCTCCACGGTGGAGCGGGGGGTGCGGGCCAGGCCGAAGGCCTCGGGCACCTCGTCCTGGGGACCCAGGAAGCCGGCGGCAATGAGGAGCAGCTCACAGGGCAGGACCTCCTGCGTCCCGGGGACGGGTCTGCGGTCCGGGCCCAGCCGGACGGTCTCCGCCCCGGTGAGCCGGCCCTCCCCGTCCCGGATCAGCCGGGACAGGGTGGTCTCATAGCGCCGGGGGTCGGCGCCGAAGCGGGCGATGGCCTCCTCCTGGCCATAGTCGGTCTTGCACACCCGGGGCCACTCCGGCCAGGGGTTGCCCTCCGTCCGGCGGTCGGGGGGCTTGGGCAGCATCTCCAGCTGCACCACGCTCTCACAGCCGTGGCGGATACAGGTGCCCACGCAGTCGTTGCCCGTGTCGCCGCCCCCTACGATGACCACGTGCTTCCCTTGGGCGGAGGGATAGCCCCCCGCCTCCAGGCGGCCGTCCAGCAGGGCCCGGGTGGTCTCCTTCAAAAAGTCCACCGCGAACCACACGTCCTTCCCCGTCCGGCCGGGCACGTCCAGGTCCCGGGGCCGGGCGGCGCCGCAGCACAGGACCACCGCGTCGAAGTCCCGGCGCAGCTCCTCCGCCCCCAGGTCCCGGCCCACCTCCACGCCGGTGCGGAAGGCGACGCCCTCCGCCTCCATCAGGTCCAGCCGGCGGCGGACCACCGCTTTGTCCAGCTTCATGTTGGGGATGCCGTACATCAGCAGGCCGCCGGGGCGGTCCTCCCGCTCGAACACGGTGACGCTGTGCCCCCGGCGGTTGAGCCGGTCGGCGCAGGCCAGGCCGGAGGGGCCGGAGCCCACCACCGCCACCCGCTTCCCCGTGCGGACCCTGGGCGGGCGGGGGACCATGAGCCCTTGGGCCCAGGCGTCCTCGATGATGCCCAGCTCGTTCTCCCGGACGGTCACCGGGTCCCCGTGGAGGCCGCAGGTGCAGGCCGCCTCGCACAGGGCGGGGCACACCCGGCCGGTGAACTCCGGGAAGCTGTTGGTCTTCAGCAGCCGCTCCAGGGCGTGGCTAAAGCTTCCGTGGT
>CALWYA010000002.1 GCA_944385645.1 uncultured Oscillospiraceae bacterium | reverse complement strand
ACAAGGCCTACCCCCGGGCCCGGCGCATCTGCGAGAAGCTGAAGGAGAACATCCCCCGCCAGCTCTTCGAGGTGCCCGTCCAGGCGGCCATCGGCGGCAAGATCATCGCCCGGGAGACGGTCAAGGCCATGCGCAAGGACGTGCTGGCCAAGTGCTACGGCGGCGACATCACCCGGAAGAAGAAGCTGCTGGAGAAGCAGAAGGAGGGCAAAAAGAAAATGCGCACCTTGGGCACTGTCCAGCTCCCCACCGAAGCGTTCATGGCTGTGCTCAAGCTGGACGAGGAGTAATCAGAGCGGGGCGACCGGCCTTTGGCCGGTCGCCCCGCTCTTCCATTTTTCCGCTTACAGCTCCACTTCCACCGGATCGTCCAGGGAGACGGGACCGCCGATATAGGCGGCAGTCACCTGGCCGCCCTGGCGGACGGCGGTGGCCCGGACCACTCCGGCGGGCTGGATGTAGTCCCGCTCGAAGGGGCCGTCGGGGGCCCCCTGGCTCTGGGCCACGGCGCAGGCCAGAGAACCCGAGCCGCAGCTGCCCTCCCACACCAGGGTGTTGGCGGCGGGCACCTTCACCAGCGGGGTCATCTTGCCGGTGGCCGGCTCCAGGAAAATGACGCCGTAGGCGTCCAGCCCTTCGATGTCCTGGAACAGGTGCTCCGCCCGGTCAAAGAAGTCCATGCTGGGCTCCACATCCTCCACCACCAGGTGGGCGATCCCTCCCAGGTGGACCAGGGTGCCTCGGACCTCCCCCACCTGGGCGGGGCGCACCCACACGGGCAGGGGCATCTGGGCCCGGGACGTCCCCGCCGCCAGGTCCACGTCCACCGTCACCGGGTGGTCACAGCCGCTGACCTCCACCAGGGGCTGGGACAGACCGCCGTGAGTCTGGGCGGTGTACATGCCGAAGGCCCGGGTGGCGTTGCCGCAGAACTCTCCGCCGGCCATCTCCATGCGGGCCAGGGCCCCCTGGGTGGGGGGGCAGACAAAGCCCACCTGCTCGGCCTTGAAGTCGGCCATGTCCATGAGCTTTCCGGCCACCCGGGTGCGCTCCTCCCGCGGAACGGGGGAGAGGACGAACAGCGTGATATTGCCCGCCGGGTCGGCCCGTAACACATTGATTTTCATACTCCGCGCTCCTCTCGAAAAGAACCCCGGGGGGCGGGACGATCCCCGCCCCCCGGGGCGTACTGTGTGAGGTCTTTCCGACTGGACTTACTGGAAGTCGGGCAGATACTCCCGGACGATGTCCAGCAGCTCGCCGCTGCGGACCATCTTCTCCACCTGGGCGATGTCGGGCCAGATCTCCCGGTCGATCTCGAAGAAGTCGACCTTCTCCCGCACGTGGTCATAGATGGCCTGGTGCAGGGGGGTGATGCCCTGGCCGTGGGTGTTCAGCCGGCGGCGGATGTCGATGGCCTGGCAGGAGGTCAGCAGCTCCAGAGCCAGCACCGACAGAGTGTTCTGGACGATCATGCCGGCCTTGCGCCCGGCGGTGGTGCCCATGGACACAATGTCCTCCTGGTTGGCGGAGGAGGGGATGGAGTCCACAGAGGCGGGGTGGGCATAGACCTTGTTCTCAGACACCATGGAGGCGGCGGCATACTGCACGATCATATAGCCGGAGTTCACGCCGCCCTCGGTGGTGAGGAAGGGGGTCAGGCCGTTGGACAGGGCGGCGTTGACCATGCGCTCGGTGCGCCGCTCGGAGGCGTTGGCGATCTCGGAGCAGGCGATGCCCAGGGTGTCGAAGGGGATGGCCATGGGCTCACCGTGGAAGTTGCCGCCGGAGATGACCGCCTCGTCATCCAGGAACATCAGCGGGTTGTCGGTGACGGCGTTGAGCTCGATCTCCACCTTGTCCAGGACATAGTCCAGGGCGTCGCGGACGGCGCCGTGGAGCTGGGGGATGCAGCGCAGGGCATAGGCGTCCTGCACCCGGTCGTTCTGGCAGTTGTCCAGAATCTCGGAACCCTCCAGCAGCATCTTCATGTTCTTGGCCACCAGCATCTGGCCCTTCTGGCCGCGCACCGCGTGGATGCGGGGGTCAAAGGCGTTGCGCAGACCGGTGAGGCCCTCGAAGTCCAGGGAGCCGATCACGTCGCCCAGCTGGGCGGCGCAGATGGTGTCGTACAGGGCCAGGGAACCCACGGAGGTCATGGCGCAGGTGCCGTTGGTCAGGCCCAGGCCCTCCTTGCTCACCAGGGTGTCCAGGGTCTTGATGCCCGCCTTGGCCATGGCCTCGGCGCCGGTCATCTTCTCGCCCTTGTACATGGCCATGCCCTTGCCCAGCAGGGGCAGAGACATGTGGGCCAGGGGGGCCAGGTCGCCGGAGGAGCCCAGGGAGCCCTTCTGAGGCACCACGGGGTGGACGCCCTTGTTGAGCATCTCGATCATCATTTCCACCAGGATGGGCCGCACACCGGACACGCCCACGCACAGAGCGTTGGCCCGCAGCAGCAGCATTCCGCGCACCACCTCTTCGGCGTAGGGCTCGCCGGTGGCGGTGCAGTGGCTGAGGATCAGGTTGGTGGACAGCTGGTTGCTCATCTCGGCGCTGACGGCTACCTTCTGGAAGTCGCCGAAGCCGGTGGTGATACCATAGGCCACGCGCTTCTCCTCGGCGATCTTCTCAGCCAGGGCCCGGGACTTCTTCATGGCCTCCAGGGCGGAGGGGGCCAGCTCGACGGTGGCGTTGTAGCGGGCGACGGCCACAAAGCTCTCCAGGGTGAGGCTGTGCCCGTCCAGGACGATGTGCTTGATTTCCTTGGGATTGTACATGATGATCAGGTCTCCTTCCGTATAGGTGAGTGAGTTGGGGATGGTATGGAGCTATCGTTGCCCAAATACAGGGCGATTACCCGTGGGATCAGATAATCTGGGCCACGATGATGGCGCAGATCATCAGGGGGATGTTGAAGGCGATGAAGGTGGGCACACAGGTGTCCCAGATGTGGTCATGCTGCCCGTCGGCATTCAGACCGGACGTGGGGCCCAGGGTGGTGTCGGAGGCGGGGGAGCCGGCGTCGCCCAGAGCGGCGGCGGCGGACATCAGCATGATGGTGGCAGCGGGGGAGAAGCCGATGTGCTGGCACAGCGGCACGAACAGGACGGCCAGGACGGGCACGGTACCGAAGGAGGTGCCGATGCCCATGGTGACCAGCAGACCGATCAGGGTGATGACGGTGGCGGCGATCCACTTGTTGCCGCCCATGGCGTCGATACCGGCCTGGACCAGGGCGTCAACGCCGCCGGTGGCCTTCATGACCTCGGCGTAGCCGCCGGCAATCAGCATCACGAAGGCGATCAGGCCCATCAGCTTCACGCCGCCGGCCAGCTGGTCGTCGATCTGGTTCCACTTGATGGCACCGAAGATGATCATGACCAGCACGCCGCACAGAGCGGACAGGGCCAGATCCTGGGCGAACACCTGGACGATGACCACGACCACCATGGCCACCATGGTCACATAGTGCCGGTACTCCAGCTTCTCGCTGACGGCGTCAGCGGCGGAGGTGTCGGCCTCGATCATCTTGTACTCACGGGGCTTGCGGTACAGGACGAACACCGAGATCAGCAGGCCGATGAGCATGGCGACACCCAGAGGCCAGTTGGCGGCGGTGACGTCGTTGATGGTGACGTTCATGCCGTTCTCATTCAGGTTGTCCCGGATGATGGTCATGAACTGCAGGCCGAAGCCGAAGGGGATGGTGATGTAGGGGGCCTTGTGGCCGAAGGCAAGACAGCAGGCGGCCGCGCGGCGGTCCAGCTTCATCTTGTTCATCATGGCCAGCATGGGGGGGATCAGGATGGGGATGTAGGCGATGTGCACAGGGATCAGGTTCTGCGACAGGCAGGCGATGATGGTGATGGAGCCCAGCAGGACCAGCTTCTTCCCGCCGATGATGCGGGTGAGCTTCTTGGACAGGATCTCCGCCAGGCCGGTGGTGGCGATGGCGGTGGCGAACACGCCCAGCAGGATGTAGGCCAGGGCGGTGGTGGCGTTGCCGGTGAAGCCGCCGGTGAGCAGCCCCATGATAGTGGAGACGCCCTCCTCTTCAGTATAGATGGGGATACCGCCCACCAGGCCGCCCACAATACAGGCGACCAGCATGGCCAGCAGCACGTTCAGCTTCAGCAGGCTGAGGACACACAGGACGATGACGGATACGGTTACCGGGTTAGTCAATATTGCCATGACTAATTCTCTCCTTTTCTCTCATAATCCTTTGGTTCTTTCTCGTTGCTTCCTTTTCTTCCGAGTTTAGGAAGACCCTCCGCTCCCCCGCGCCATCCCAACCCTGGCACACATACCAGAGGAAGTGCTCTCTGCCCACTTCCGCAGGGGCCCCTGCGCGGAGGGTTCCCGTGCAAGCATCATACCACGGATTTTGTAATAAATCAACAAAAATTTTTCATAAATCAAAAAGTAGTTTGTGCGCTACTACAATATTGACTTGCACTACTATTGAATTATTGCATAATTGCATTAGCATACTAGATTGTTTTGGGGCAAATCCTGTATAAACATTCTGTTTATTTTGTATAGAGCGCCCCCGCCGTCCCCGGGCGGCAGGCGGGTCTTTTGCCTCCGCTCTCCTCTCTGCGCTTCCGGCGGACCGCATATTTATCTGCGGGCGGCTCCCGCTCCGCCCGCCTCTATTTTTGGGGGGCATCCCGGCCGCCCCGGCGGGCTCCCTCCTTCCCGGCCGGGCAGAACGGTCCGGCGAATCGCCGTGGGGCGGGCCGCGGGGAGGCCCGGCCGCCCCTCCGCCGTCCTCCTCCGGCGGACTCGCCCCTCCGCTTTTCCGCCCCGCCGCCCTCTTCTCCCGCCCCCGGCAGCCGGATTTTGTCTTGAAGCCTCGGGGGTGGTTATGATATAATAGAAGAGTTAAGATGTCTTATTGTGCCCAGATTCTTCCGCTGGGCCGTCGGACAGGAGAGGAGGAGCCGTCCATGAAATACGAACACTGGCGCCTGGCCTCCCCCTGTCCGGAGGGGCGGCGGGCGCTGGAGGAGGCCGGCTTGCCCTCTCTGCTGGCCGGTGTTCTGGCCGCCCGGGGCGTCACCGAGGCCGGGCAGGCCCGGCGGCTACTCTCCCCGGAGGGGGAGCCCATCCCCGACCCGCTACTGCTGAAAGACATGGACCGGGCAGCCGCCCGGGTCCGGCTGGCCCTGGAGCGGGGCGAGCTCATCTGCGTGTACGGGGACTATGACGTGGACGGGATCACCGCCACCGCTCTGCTCACCCAGTTCCTCACCGGCCGGGGCGGACGGGTGCTGCCCTACATCCCCTGCCGGCTGGAGGAGGGCTACGGCCTGAACCAGGAGGCGGTGCGCACCCTGGCCCGGGAGGGGGCGGCCCTCATCGTCACGGTGGACTGCGGCATCACCGCCGTGGAGGAGACCGAGCTGGCCCGCCGGCTGGGGATGGACGTGGTCATCACCGACCACCACACCTGCAAGGAGGAACTGCCCGCCGCCCGGGCGGTGGTGGACCCCCACCGGCCCGACTGCCCCTACCCCTTCAAGGGGCTGGCCGGGGTGGGGGTGGCCCTGATGCTGGCCATGGCGGTGGCCGGTCCCGCCCGGGCGCCGGAGGTGCTCCGGGAGTTCTGCGACCTGGCGGCGGTGGGCACCATCGCCGATGTGATGCCCATGACCGGGGAGAACCGGTGCATCGTCAGTCTGGGGCTGCGGCGGCTGAATCCGGCCCGCCGGCTGGGGCTGGCCGCCCTGATCCGGTGCGCCGGCCTGGAGGAAAAGCCGGTGACCTCGGTGTCGGTGGGCTATACCCTGGCCCCCCGGCTCAACGCCTCGGGGCGCATGGGCCGGGCGGAGGAGGCGGTGGAGCTCCTGCTCACCAGGGACCCCGCCCGGGCGGAGGAGCTGGCCCTGTCCCTGTGCGAGCTGAACCGGGAGCGCCAGGACATCGAGGGCGACATCTTCCGCCAGTGCGTCCAGCACCTCGCCGAGCGCCCCCAGGAGGGGGCCATCGTGCTGGCGGGCAGCCAGTGGCACCAGGGGGTGGTGGGCATCGTGGCCTCCCGCCTGGCGGAAAAGTACGGCTGCCCCTGCTTCATGATCTGTCTGGACCAGGGGATGGGCAAGGGCTCCTGCCGCTCCTGGGGGGGCGTCAATCTGTTCGACCTGCTCACCGCGTGCTCCCCTCTGCTGGAGAGCTTCGGGGGACACGCCCTGGCCGCCGGCTTCACCGTCCGGGAGGAGAACATCCCCGCCCTGGCCCAGGCTCTGCGCCAGGCGGCGGCGCTGGCCGCCCGGGAGACGGCCCAGACCGCCCTGGAGGTGGATTTGGACGTCCACCCCCGGGACCTGACGGCGGAGGCGGTGGAGTCCCTGGACCTGCTGGAGCCCTGCGGGGCGGGCAATCCCCGGCCGGTGCTCCTGCTCCGGGGGGCCCAGGTGCACACCATGGCCCAGGTGGGCCGGGGGCGGCACCTGAAGCTGCGGCTGGAGGCCCGGGGGATCAACCTGGACGCCATCTGGTTCTCCGCCGACGGGGTGGAGGAGGGGCTGAGCCCCGGCTGCCGGGTGGACGTGGTCTTCTCCCCCCAGATCAACGAGTTCCGGGGCCGTCGGGATGTGCAGCTCCAGGTGACCGACCTGCGGGTGGTCCCCTCCCGGGCCCAGCTGGAGCGGGCCGTCTATGAGAAATACCGCCGGGGAGAGCCCCTCTCCGTCCCGGAGGCCCGGCTGCTCCTCCCCTCCCGGGAGGACTTCGTAGGGCTGTGGCGCTGGCTGCAGCGGCAGTCCGCCGCCGGCACGGTGGTGGAGGACACCCCGGCCCGCATCGCCCGGGCGGTCTCCCGGACCAGCCGCCAGCGGGAGATCCCCGCCCGCACCATGCTGTGCCTGGAGGTGCTGGAGGAGCGGGGGCTCATCGACCTGAACCGCCGCACCGACCGCATCCAGATCCGCCTGTGCCGGGTGGAGCGGAAGGTGGACCTGGAGGCCTCTGAGATCCTGCGCCAGCTGCGGAAACAGAGTGAAGAGTAGAGAGTGCAGAGTGGAGATATTCTCTGGCTTTCTCTCTTTACTCTCCACTCTCAACTCTTCACTTTCACAAGAAAGGGTGATCCCATGGACCCGATTCTGGAACGCTATCATGCCCTGGAAAAAAAGGTGGCCACCTATACCCCCAATCTGGACACCAAGCGGCTGTTCGACGCCTTTACCTACGCTGACGCCGCCCACCACGGGCAGCTGCGCAAGAGCGGCGAGCCCTATATCATCCACCCCATCGCCGTGGCCGAGATCGTGGCCGACCTGGAGCTGGACGTGGACAGCGTCATCGCCGCCCTCCTCCACGACTGCATCGAGGACACCGCCTCCACCCACGAGGAGATCGCCAAGAAGTTCGGCCCCACGGTGGCCGAGCTGGTGGAGGGGGTCACCAAGCTGACCCGGGTGCAGTTCGTCACCAAGGAAGAGGAGCAGATGGAGAATCTGCGCAAGATGCTCATCGCCATGAGCCGGGACATCCGGGTCATCCTCATCAAGGTGTGCGACCGGCTGCACAATATGCGCACCATGGAGTACCAGACCCCCCGGAAGCAGCGGGAGAAGAGCCTGGAGACCATGGAGATCTACGCCCCCATCGCCCACCGCCTCGGTATGCAGAAGATCAAGTGGGAGCTGGAGGACCTGGCCCTGCGGTATCTGGACCCGGTGGGCTATAAGGAGATCGAGGAGCAACTGCAGCAGCGCTCCGCCGCCCACGAGGAGTTCCTGGGCTCCATCCAGCACCGCATCCAGCAGCGGCTGGCCCAGGAGGGCATCCACTGCACCGTCTACGGCCGGGTGAAGCACATCTACTCCATCTACCGGAAGATGTACGCCCAGAACAAGACCCTGGACGAGATCTTCGACCTGTACGCCTTCCGGGTCATCGTGGACGACATCCCCGAGTGCTACAACGTGCTGGGCTGCATCCACGACATGTTCAAGCCGGTGCTGGGCCGGTTCAAGGACTATATCGGCACCCCCAAGCCCAATATGTACCAGTCCCTCCACACCACCGTCATCGGCCGGGAGGGCATCCCCTTCGAGGTGCAGATCCGCACCTGGGAGATGCACCAGACCGCCGAGTACGGCATTGCCGCCCACTGGAAGTACAAGCAGGGGTTGGCCAACAAGAATCTGGGCACCGAGCACGAATTCGAGTGGGTGCGCAAGCTGCTGGAGAGCCAGCAGGACACCGACGCCGAGGAGTTCTTCAGCTCCATGAAGGTGGACCTGTTCGCCGACGAGGTGTTCGTGTTCACCCCCAACGGGGACGTGGTCAACCTGCCCGCCGGGGCCACCCCCATCGACTTCGCCTACTCCATCCACTCCGCCGTGGGCAACAGCATGGTGGGGGCCCGGGTGAACGGGCGGATGGTCCCCTTCGACTATCAGCTCCAGAACGGCGAGATCGTGGAGGTGCTCACCTCCAAGGCGGCCAAGGGGCCCAGCCGGGACTGGCTGAAGATCGCCAAGAGCAACGAGGCCCGCAACAAGATCCGCCAGTGGTTCAAGAAGGAGCGCCGGGAGGAGAACATCTCCACCGGCCGGGCCGCCTTCGAGTCGGAGCTGAAGCACGCCAAGCTGTCTCTGGCCGCCGTCACGGCGGAGGAGACCCTGCCCTATATCCTGCGCAAGCTGCGGTGCAACTCCCTGGATGAGCTGTACGCCTCCATCGGCTACGGGGGCACCACCGCCTCCAAGGCGGTCACCCGGGTGCGGGACGAGATGCTCCGCCTGGGCCGGCTCCAGGCGGAGAAGGCGGCCGCCGCCGCCCGGGGCCTGGAGGACAGCGTCATCGTCCCCGGCACCGCCGCCGCCGACACGCCCCTGATCCAGGGGGGCAAGTCCGACTCCGGCATCATCGTGGAGGGGCTGGGCAACTGCCTGGTGAAGTTCGCCAAGTGCTGCACCCCCGTCCCCGGGGACCCGGTGGTGGGCTTCATCACCCGGGGGTACGGCGTGTCCGTCCACCGGGCCGACTGCCCCAACGCCGCCCCCGCCAACCGCAAGCCCGAGGAGGCCGACCGATGGGTGCGGGTGTCCTGGGCCCAGGGGAGCAAGCTGCCCACCTACAAGACCGCCCTGGAGCTGTCCTCCAAGGACCGGGACGGCCTGACCCTGGACGTGGCCATGGCCCTGTCCTCCGCCAAGGTGAAGGTGTCCGCCCTGTCCGCCCGCTCCCAGCCTGACGGCTACGCCACCGTCAATATCGTCCTGGAGGTCAAGGACAAGGGGGAACTGGAGACCGTCATCAACAAGCTCAACAACATCCAGGGGGTCTTTCAGGTCAGCCGGGCGTCCGGCAAGTAATGCAGAATGCAGAAGGCAAAATGCAGAATGAGCGTCTGAACGGAAGCGATGCAGAATGAAACGAAGGATGTGAAGCCATGCGCGCAGTTGTTACCCGGGTCTCCTCCGCCTCGGTGTCCATCGCCGGGGAGACGGTGGGGGCCATCGAGAAGGGCTATCTGGTGCTGCTGGGGGTGGGCCCCCAGGACACCGAGGCGGTGGCCGACAAGCTGGCCGAGAAGATCTGCAACCTGCGGGTGTTCGAGGACGAAAACGGCAAGATGAATTTGAATCTGGAGCAGGCGGGGGGCGCCCTTCTGGTGGTGTCCCAGTTTACCCTGTACGCTGACACCTCCTCCCGCCGGCCCGGCTTCTCCGGGGCAGCCAAGCCCGACCTGGCCGTCCCCCTGTACGAGCGATTCCTGGACGCCTGCCGGGCCCGGGGCTTCCGGGTGGAGCACGGGCAGTTCGGGGCGGAGATGCAGGTGGCGTCGGTGAACGACGGGCCGGTCACCATTCTATTTGAATTATGAGATAGGAGTGAGGAGATAGGAGATATTTTTCCGCTTCCACGCGTATCTTCTATCTCCTATCTCATAACTCCTATCTAAAAAAACGGGGGTAGATTCCGATGAAAGTAAAAGTCATGCAGGTGGGCCCCATTGGCACTAACTGCTACATCCTGGAGGACGAGGTGGCCAAGCTGGCCGCCGTCATCGACCCCGGGGACGAGGCCGAGGCGATCCAGGAGGTGGTGGAGGGGACTGGGGCCCGGGTGGAGTACATCCTCCTGACCCACGGCCACTACGACCACACCACCGCCGTCCCCGCCCTGCACCGGGTCTGGCCCCAGGCCAAGATCTACATCCACCAGGCCGACGCCAACGGGGCGGGCAGCCGCCTGTTCCCCCTGGCCGGGCAGGTGGAGGAGCTGCACTACTACGGCGAGGGGGACACCCTGCCCCTGGGCGCTCTGACCATCCAGGTGCTGGAGACCCCGGGCCACTCCCCCGGCGGGGTGACCCTGCGGGTGGGGGACGTGCTGTTCACCGGGGACACCCTGTTTGCCGGGGACTGCGGCCGCACCGACCTGCGGGGGGGCAGCTATGAGGAGATCCTGGCCTCTCTGAAGCGGCTGGGCCAGCTGGAGGGCAACTTCCACGTGTGCCCCGGCCACGGGGAGACCTCCACCCTGGACCGGGAGCGGAAGGTTAACCCCTATCTCCGGGAGGCCATGGCCCGTTGAAGCTGTATTTTGACCCCTCCCCCCTGTGGGAGCCGGAGCGGTACCGCTACGCCGCCGAGCAGATGATGCTCACTCTCTTTCCCGGCCAGCGGCCGGAATATCCTCCCCAGTCCCCCCATAGCCTGGAGGAGGGGCCCTCTGCCCGCTTTGCCCTGGCGGCGGCGGGGGAGCGGGCCGCCCTGTCCGCCCGGGTGGTCTGGGAGGGCCGGGCGGCGGCGGGGGAGCGGACCTTCCCCCTGGGGGAGCTGGACGCCCCGCCCGCCGCGGTGTACCACACGGTGCAGCACGCCCTGAAGCTGGCCTTCTACGACGCCGGCACCGCCCTGCTGGGCCGGGAGCCCCCCTGGGGGGCCCTCACCGGGGTGCGGCCGGTGAAGCTGCCCACCCGGGCCATGGCCGCCGGGGCCTCTCCCACGGAGGCCCGGCGGGAGCTGGAGACCGAGTACCGGGTCTCCCCCGACCGGGCCCGGCTGGCGGTGGACTGCGCCCGGGCCAGTCTGGCCGCCCGGGACTCCCTCCGCCCGGACGAGGTGTCCCTGTACGTGGGCATCCCCTTCTGTCCCACCCGGTGCGCCTACTGCTCCTTCGTGTCCGCCGACGTGGGCAGGACCCTGAAGCTGGTGGAGCCCTACCTGGAGGCCCTGCTGGAGGAGACGGAGGCCATGGGCCGGATGCTCCGGGAGGCGGGGGTGCGGGTGCGCTCCTTCTACATGGGGGGCGGCACCCCCACCACTCTGTCCGCCGGCCAGCTGGACCGGCTGCTGGCCCGGTGCCAGGCGGCCCTGCCCCTGGACCGGTGCCAGGAATATACGGTGGAGGCCGGCCGGCCGGACACCATCACCCGGGAAAAGCTGGAGGTCCTCCGGGACCGGGGGGTGGAGCGCGTCTCCATCAACCCCCAGACTCTGGAGGACCCGGTGCTGGCCGCCATCGGCCGCCGGCACACCGCCCGGGACATCCTGGACGCCTACGCCCTGGCCCGGCAGGTGGGCTTCGCCTGCGTCAACATGGACCTGATCGCCGGCCTGCCCCGGGACAGCTTCGCCGGCTTCCGCCGCTCCCTGGAGGGGGTGCTGGACCTGGGGCCCGAGAACGTCACCGTCCACACCCTGGCCCTGAAAAAGGGCTCCCGTCTCATGGACGGGTCGGGGGAGGACCTGGCAGACGCCCTGCCCGGGGGAGAGGAGACCGTGGAAATGCTGGACTTCTCCCGGGGAGAGCTGACCCGGCGGGGGTACGCCCCCTATTACCTGTATCGGCAGAAGTACATGTCCGGTTCCCTGGAGAACGTGGGCTGGGCCCGGCCGGGGACCGAGAGTCTGTACAACATCGTGATGATGGAGGAGCTGCACAGCGTCCTGTCCCTGGGGGCGGGAGGCGTCACCAAGCTCATCGACCCCGCCTCGGGGCAGATCCTCCGCCTCACCAATCCCAAATACCCCCACGACTATCTGACCGCCCGGGACAAGCGGGCGGCCCAGCTGGGGGAGATGGCCGCCTTCTTCGCCCGCAGGGGAGAAGGGGAGACCTGAAAGGAGCTTTTATGGCATATCAGCTGCAGGAGATCAACAGGCGCATTCAGAGCGACGTGAAGGAGTTCCTGGCCGAGTGCGATCAGGCCTACACCCAGCGGGTGTCCCTGGCGGCGGACAAGATCCTGGGCAACCTGGAGAACAGCCCCATCGTCCTGCTGTCCGGCCCCTCCGGCTCCGGCAAGACCACCACCGCCCTGAAGATCGCGGAGGAGCTGCGCCGGCGGGGGGTGGGCTCCCACGCGGTGGCCCTGGACAACTACTTCAAGACCCTCAACCCCAGGACCGCGCCCCGCACTCCCGAGGGGGACATCGACTATGAGTCCCCTCAGTGCCTGGACATGGACCTGCTGGACCGGCACTTCACCGCCCTGTCCCACGGGGAGGAGATCCTGGTCCCCAAGTTCGAGTTCGCCCGGCAGATGCGCAACGACTCCCTGGGCACCCCCCTGAAGCTGGAGAAGAACGAGATCGCCATCTTCGAGGGCATCCACGCCCTCAACGACGACATCGCCGGCCGGCACCCGGAGGCCTCCAAGCTGTATATCTCCGCCCGGTCCAACATCAACGAGGGGGCGGTCCTGCGCTTCAAGGGGACCTGGATGCGGCTGGTGCGCCGGGCTGTGCGGGACTATCAGTTCCGGGGCACCGGGGTGGAGGAGACCATGGAGATGTGGGCCAATGTGCGCCGGGGGGAGAAGCTGTACATCTCCCCCTACAAGAACCGGGCGGACGTCATCTTCGACTCCACCCTGCCCTATGAGGTGTCGGTGATGCGCAACTATGCCGTCCCCATCCTCCACAGCGTCCCCGAGGACAACGAGCGCCACGACGAGATGCTCCAGCTGGTGGACGCCTTCCAGTATTTCGAGCCCATCGACCCCGCCCTGGTGGCCAAGGACTCCCTGCTGCGGGAGTTCATCGGCGGGGGGAGCTATCACTACTGAGGACCGGCCGCTTCTTCCCTCTTTACTTGTACCTTTTGCGTGGCCTGCACGAGGAGAGGTTTCGCCGCCTGCGGGCGGCCACACGGGGCCGCCCCTACGGTATACCGGGTCCGTCCATCCACGCAGGGGCCGCCGGAGGCGGCAGCCCCCACGGGTATCGGCGGGGGAAGGGCGCACACACAGGTGCGCCCCTACAAGGTACCACGTTCCGTCATCGTCTAATTCCTAACTCCTAATTCCTCATTCCTAATTCATCCCGCATTTATCTCCTATCTTCACTCTCCACTCTTCACTCTAACATCAAGGTGATTTCATTGACCTATCAACCCACCTATGACCCCCGGGACGAACATTACAAGCAGCCCTACGGGGCGGTGTCCACCGGCACGGTGGTCCGCCTCACCCTGCGGCCCCCCCGGACGGAGGGCTTCTCCCACGCCACCCTCACCGCCCGGTTCGAGAGCCGGAACAACCAGACCGTCACCCTCCCCATGCCCTGGCAGGGCTTCGAGCTGGGCCAGGACGTGTTCACCGCCCGGCTGGACACCCGGGGCTATGTGGGCCTGGTGTGGTACTCTTTCCGGCTGGACCGGCTGGACGGCCGCAAGCAGGAGCTGGGCCCCTATCAGCTCACCGTCTACGACGGCTCCGAGCGGGTGCCCCGCTGGTTCGGGGAGGGGGTCACCTATCAGATCTTCCCCGACCGCTTCCGCCGCAGCCGCATCCCCGACCCCGCCGGCCTGGTGGGGGGCCGCACCGTCCACCAGGACTGGGAGGAGGCCCCCGAGTGGCGGCCCGACCACCGGGGAGAGGTGCGCAACCGAGACTTCTACGGGGGGGACTTCAAGGGCATCCTGGAGAAGCTGGACTACTTGAAGGAGCTGGGGGTGGACACCCTCTACTTCAACCCCATCTTCGAGGCGGCGGAGAACCACCGGTACGGCACCGCCGACTATCTGCGGGTGGACCCCATGCTGGGCACCAACGAGGACTTCTCCCGCCTGTGCGACGAGGCCCACAAGCGGGGGATGCGGGTGGTGCTGGACGGGGTGTTCAACCACACCGGCTATGTGAGCCGCTATTTCAACGGGGACGGCTTCTACCCCGACGTGGGGGCCAGTCAGAGCTGGGACTCCCCCTACCGCCCCTGGTTCAACTTCATCCAGTGGCCCAAGAAGTACGAGAGCTGGTGGGGCATCTACTCCCTGCCCGCCGTCAACGAGAACAACCCCGACTACCGCAGCTTCATCTTCGGCGGGGAGGACAGCGTGGTGCGCCGGTGGCTGCGGGCCGGGGCGGACGGCTGGCGGCTGGACGTGGCCGACGAGCTGCCCGACGACTTCGTCCAGGGCATCCACAGGGCCGCCCGGGAGGCCAAGTCCGACGCGGTGGTCATCGGCGAGGTGTGGGAGGACGGCTCCAACAAGATCGCCTACGGGGTGCGGCGCAAGCACATCCTGGGCCGGCACTGCGACGGCCTGATGAACTACCCCCTGCGCAGCGCCATCCTGTCCTTCTTCACCGGCGGGGGCGGGGAGGCCTTCGTGGAGGGGATGGAGACCATCCGGGAGAACTATCCCAAGTTCGCCTTCTACTCCGCCATGAACTCCCTGGGCACCCACGACACCCCCCGCATCCTCACCCTGCTGGGGGCGGGTGGGGAGTACCGGGACCAGTCCAAGGAGTGGCGGTCCACCTTCCGCCTGTCCCCCAAGCAGCGCCGCCGGGGGAAGGACCTGCTCCGGGCCGCCTCCCTGCTGCTGTTCTGCTTCCCCGGCTCCCCCACCGTCTACTACGGGGACGAGGCGGGGATGGAGGGCTTCGAGGACCCCTTCAACCGGCAGACCTACCCCTGGGGCCGCGAGGACCGGGAGCTGTTGGACTGGTACCGGGCCCTGGGCCGGATGCGGAAGACCTACGCCGCCCTGCGCCGGGGAGAGCTCCGCTTCGTGTACGGGAAGGGCCCCCTGCTGGCCTTCCTCCGCCGGGAGGGGAGGCAGCGGCTGCTGTGCGCCTTCAACGCCGGCGAGACCGCCCAGGCCCTGTTCCTGGAGCTGGAGGGCCGGCCCGAGCCCGTGCTGGGCCGGGCGGCCGTCGACCTGGAGGAGGGGGGCTTCTCCCTGACCCTGCCCCCCCGGTCCGGGGTGCTGCTGGAGCTGAAATAGGCCCCGATCCCTTGGGGCACAGGGGCCGCAACCACAGATTGACACACTGTAAGGGACGGATGATTGACTTTATCCGTCCCTTTCCCTTATACTGGAACCACCAAGCCAAGGGAGGTATCCCGAATGACGCTGGGTCAGCGCATCCAGGAGCTGCGAAAACAGAGCAACCTCTCCCAGGAGGCCCTGGGGGAGAAGCTGGGGGTGTCCCGGCAGGCGGTGAGCCGCTGGGAGATGGACGGGGCGGTGCCCGAGGTGGACAAGCTCATCGCCATGGGGCGGCTGTTCGGGGTGGACCTGAACGACCTGCTCCAGGTGGACCAGCCCGGGTCGGCGGGGGAGGGGGAGGCCCAGGCCCCCGCCCCGGAGGAGAAGGCTCCCCTCCGACCCGCCCGCCGGCGGCGGCTCCCCGCCCTGGCCATTCTGGCCCTGGCGCTGGGGCTGGTGGCCCTGACCCTCTCCCTCGGGCAGACCATGGGCAAGCTGGGCGACCGGCTGACGGTTCTGGAGTCCCGGGTGGCGGAGCTGGAGGCCACCGTGGAGGCGCCGGACTCCGCCGCCCCCCAGATCACCGACGCCTGGGTGAGCAGCCAGCCGTACGCGTATGGCAGCACCATCACCGTCTCCCTGACCCCCGGAGAGCTGCGGGAGGACCTGGAGCTCACCCTGTCCTATGTGCGGGATTCCGACGGCTATTCCCGGGAGCACGAATTCACCCGGGAGGCGGGCGGGACCTACCGGACCTCGTTCGCGTTCTTCAGCGCGGGCGGCGACTGCCCCTTCACCCTCACCGCCCTGATCTCCACCGGGGGCCGGACCTACACCCAGCCCCTGTTTCGGGTCTTTTCTGTGGAGGCCGGCACGATCCTGTATGACGAGCTGTGGCGGGAGACCGCCTCCTGAAAGACCGCCGGACGGCCCTGGGGCCGTCCGGCGGTCAGCTCTCCTCCCGGGGCCGGTAGTGGGGACAGGCGGGGGTGGTCTCTCTCCGGTCCTTGATCCGGGGCTCGGTGCAGTGGCCGCAGTAAAGGCGGTGGTAGACCCCCCGGGCGGACCGGGTGTAGTGGGGGACGCAGTGCTGGCAGGTTTTGCAGGTTGGCTTCTGTTCGGGGTTCCTCATTCTAATCACCTCACCATCAATATACTACATGGTTACCATTAAGTCAATATGTAGTCACTAGTTGACAGAGAAAAAAGTTACTGCTACTCTTAATAGCATAAGATAGTAACCATGTAGTGCATAGGTGGTGTATCAAATGGCGGACGCCAAGCTGGTCAACCGCACCAAGCTGATTTCTTCCCTTGACAACAAATTGGTAGAGCCATTCAATATGCTCTCCCAGAAAACTCGGGTCCCCAAATCCCGCCTGATCGACGAGGCCATTGAGGACCTGCTGAAAAAATACGAAAAACGGATGGCCGAATGACGGCCATCCGTTTTTTGTGCGGGGGAGGGCGGCGCGTCCGGGAGGCCGCGCCCTACACAGGGCGTACTTCGTAGGGGCCGATGTCCTCATCGGCCCGCGGGCGGCCACACGGGGCCGCCCCTACGACAATCTCGGTCGTTTCTGCCTGTAGGGGCCGCCGCCCCCGGCGGCCCACGGCGCGCCGGGTCGTCGCGCCCTACAAGGTCCGCATCCTCCGTAGGGGCGCCCTTCGGGCGCCCCTACAAAAGGCTTCCCCCTGAGGGGAAGCTGTCAAGCGAAGCGAGACTGATGAGGGGGCGACGATGAACCACCGGGGCGGGCAATCGGGAACACCTCATCCGTCACGGCCTTCGGTCGTGCCACCTTCCCCTAAAGGGGAAGGTCCAGGGCCGCCAAAAGGCGGCGGCCCCTACAAGTACCGGCGGGGGAAGGCCGGGCGCACATTGTGCGCCCTACACACCTCGGCGGGCCCCCCAAAAATAATTCCTAATTCCTAACTCCTAATCCCTAATTCCTTCCGCATCCTACCTCCCCAACTTCTCCATCCGCCCGATCAGCGTTTGGGCGGCCACGCCGGTGAACAGCCCGGCCAGCAGGCCGGCCAGCACCAGATAGGGGAGATAGGCCAGCACCGCCCAGGTGCCCAGCATGGCGGCGGCGGCCAAGAGCTGGCCCAGGTTGTGGCACACCCCGGCCACCGGGCTGCTCAGCCACAGCTGCCTTTTGTCCAGCGCCTTCCGCAGCAGGCACAGGGCGCACCAGCTGAGCAGGCCCCCGGCGGCGCTGTACCACAGCGTGGTCATCTGCCCGGAGAACACCGCCCCCAGGAACACCCGGGCGCACAGGATCATCAGGGCGTCCCGGGGGCCCAGGGTGAAGACGGCGTACACCGTCACGATGTTGGCCAGCCCCAGTTTGATGCCCGGGATGGTGGTCAGGGCGGGCAGCTGGGCCTCGATGAGGAAGATGGTCAGGGCGATGGCGGTGAGCAGGGCCAGCCGGGTCAGCCGCCCCGCCCCCTCAGCCCGCCGCCGCGTCAAAGGCGCTCCCTCCCCCTACGATCTCGATGACCAGCTTGTGGGGCAGGCAGACGATGGGGACGGTGCCGTCGGCGATCCACCCTTGGTCCACGCACACCTGATCGGGGCAGTCCGCCTGGGCCACCCGGATGCGGCCCTTCTCCACCGAGATGGTGTTGGACCCCTCCTGGCTCTCCAGGGTGAAGGAGTAGCCGCGGCCCACCCGGTCCAGCTCGATCTCCTCCACCACCTCCCCGTCCCAGGTGATCCGGGCCACCGGGTGGTCCGTCTCCCCCCGGCGGGCGGCCACGGCGGCCACGGACAGGCCCGCCGCCGCCAGCAGCACCAGCAAAATGATCTTCCCGTTCCGGCTCACGACAGCACCGTCACCTCCCGGTCCTCATAGCCCTCCGTCAGGGAGAAGGCGTCCTCCAGCCCCTGCGTCAGGTACAGCTCCCCCTCATCGGTGATGAAGAGGGCCTGGAACTCCAGCTCCGGGTGGTCCCGCCAGAGCTGGACTCCCTCCTCCAGCCCCAGGACGAACAGGGCGGTGGACAGGGCGTCACAGGTCAGGGCGGAGGGGGAGACCACCGTCACGGCGGCCAGGCCGCTGCGGGCGGGGGCGGCGGTGTCCGGGTCCAGGATGTGCCAGTAGGTCACCCCGTCCTGCTCAAAATACCGCTGATAGCCCCCGGAGGTGCCCACCGCCAGATCGGCGAGCTCCAGCACCCCCAGATAGCCCGTCCCCGCCGGGTCCTGGACGGCGATGCGCCAGGGGGAGCCGTCGGGCTTCTCGCCCACCGCCCGGATGGTGCTCTGGCCCAGGTCCAGCAGGGCGGAGGACACCCCGTCGGCGGCCAGGCTCTCGGCCAGCAGGTCGGCTGTCCGGCCCTTGGCCACCGCCCCCAGGTCCAGCTCCATCCCCGCGGGCAGGGTCACGGTGTACACCGTCTCCCCGTCCCGGGTCCCCTCGTCCACCGACACCTGCCGGTAGTCGATGCGCCCGGCCAGCTCGGCCAGCTCCGCCTGGGAGGGCACCCGGTACTCCTGGTCGATAAAGCCCCAGGCCTTCACCGCCGGGTAGGCGGTGATGTCCAGCGCCCCGCCGGTGACCGCGCACAGCTCCAGGGACTGGCGCAGCAGCGAGGCGGTGGGGGCGGCCACCTCGGTCTCGGCCCCGCCGGCGGCGTTGACCCGGGCGACGTCCCCCTCAGGCCGGACGGCGGACCAGAAGTCCTCCAGCCACTGGATCTGCTGGACGCTCCCATCCAGGATCTCCTCCGCCCCCCGGGTGTCCCCCTCCCCGTACAGGGTGAGGGTCATCACCGTGTCCATGGCGAAGAGCTGCCGCTGGCTTTTCTCCTCCTGCCGGGCGCACCCGCCCAGCAGGGAGAGGGCCAGCGCCAGACACAGGGCCAGAGTGCCCCCCCGCGCCCCCATCCTTCGGGCCATCTCAGAGGACCTCCCGGTACATGGCGGCCGCGTCGGCCTTGCCCACGTTGTCGGCCACCACCAGCACCTCCACCTTCACGGTGGTCTCGCCGAATTTCAGCTCCAGCCGGTCGCCCACCTTCACGTCATAGCTGGCCTTCACCGGCCGGCCGTTGGCGGTGACCCGGGCGTTGTCACAGGCCTCGTTGGCCACCGTGCGCCGCTTGATCAGCCGGGAGACCTTCAGCCACTTGTCCAGTCGCATAGCAAAACTCCTTTTTCAGCTCAAAAAGCGGGCGCCGCCCAGGCGGCGCCCGCTTTCGGAATCAGAACTTACTTGGACACCGCGTCCTTCAGGGCCTTGCCGGCCTTGAACACCGGGGCCTTGGAGGCGGGGATGGGAATGGGCTGCTTGGTCTGGGGGTTGCGGCCCATGCGCTCGGCGCGGGTCTTCACCTCGAAGGAGCCAAAGCCCACCAGCTGGACCTTTTCGTCCTTGCAGAGGGCCTCGGTAATGGCCTCGACGGTGGCGGTAATGGCCGCCTCGGCATCCTTCTTGGACAGCTCGGCCTTCTCGGCCACGGCAGCGATCAGTTCGGTCTTGTTCATGTGATTTTCCTCCTGTGCAGTTTTTGACGGCCCATTGGCACAGCCGTCGTTTCCTATATCCTTAAAGCCCGCGGTGCGGGACCTTTAAGTCTCCTCCTTGGCCCGGCGCCACAGCCCCTCCAGGGCGGGCAGGTCCAGCTGGTCCAGGGGCTTGTCCGCCAGGGTCTCCACCCGCCGGAACCGGCGGATGAACTTGTCACAGGCCAGCTGCAGGGCGTGCTCCGGGTCCACCCCGGCGAAGCGGCCCGCCTTGGCGGCGGCGAAGAGCAGGTCGCCCAGCTCCTCCTCCACATTGGTGTTCTCCTCCACCGCCCGGCGCAGCTCGGACAGCTCCTCGGATACCTTGTCCAGGGCGGGGCCGATCTCCGGCCAGTCAAAGCCGGCCTTGGCCGCCTTCCCCTGGAGCTTCTCCGCCCGCATGAGGGCGGGCATGACCCGGGCCACGCTGTCCATGGCGTCCGCCGTGGTGCGCTGCCCCTTTTCCCGGCGCTTCTGGGCGTCCCAGGCGGACAGAGCGCCCTCCGGATCTCCGGCCGTCTGGGCGCCAAACACATGGGGGTGGCGGAAGATCAGCTTCCGGCAGATCCCGTCCACCACGTCGTCGAAGGTGAACCGGCCCTCCTCCCGGGCCATCTGCGCGTGAAACACCACCTGAAGCAGGACGTCGCCCAGCTCCTCCCGGAGATTGTCCACATCCCCCCGGTCGATGGCGTCGGCGGCCTCATAGGCCTCCTCCAGCATATTCTCCCGAATGGACTGGTGGGTCTGCGCCCGGTCCCAGGGACAGCCGTCCGGGGCGCGCAGCGCCTCCATAATCCGGCGCAGGTCCTCCACCGTATAATGAGATGCATATTGAAAATCTACCACAGTTTTTCTTCCTTATCAAGCTATTTTTCTATTTTTCCCGGGAAACAGGGAAATTCTCCCCCTCCCCCGCCTTAATTACGACCAAAATGTGGAAAACAGAGTCACAGACGCAGCAGTCGGGCCAGCTTCTCCCCCTTGGGCATCAGGGCCAGATCCTCCCGGGAAATGGCCCGCAGCAGCACGATCAGCACAGCATACACCGCCACCGCCGCGCCGATGGCGACCAGAGTGGCCACCGCGTTGCCCGACCAGCTGAGCACCCGCTCCGTCTCTCCCTCGGGAACAACAGACAGCACCCGACTGAGCAGGCCGTACACCGCCCACGCGGTGCCGCCCATAAGAGCAGAAGCGGCCAGCGGCTTGGCAAAGATGGGCAGAAACCGGGGATGGTGGGGAACCACCCGGGCGATGATGGCCAGGTCCAGGACCAGGCACAGGGCGAAGCACAGCACGCTGCCCACCGGGGCGCCGTAGATGCCGATCTCCCCCATGCCCACCAGGGTGTAGTTGGTGACCACCTTGACCACGCCCCCCAGCACCATCACCACCACCGGCAGGGTGATAAAGCCGAAGGCCTGGAGCACCGAGTTGCACACCAGGGTGACGCAGGAGAAGATGGCGGTCAGCCCCAGGGTGGACAGCAGGGAGCCGGCCAGGGGGGCGTCCAGGGAGGTGAACAGCAGGCGGATGATGGGCTCGCCCATGACGAACAGGCCCACCCCCATGGGGAAGGACAGCAGGGCGGCGATGCGCAGGGCGGAACCGGACACCCGGCTGGCCCCCCGGCGGTCCCGCCGGGCCAGGGCCCCGGATACCGCCGGGATCACCGAGGCGGTGAGGGCGGCCATGAGGGCGGTGGGCAGGTTGTAGATGTTGATGGCCCCGTTGTAGTTGCCGTACAGGGTGCGGCTCACGTCCTGGAGCACCTCGTCCAGGGCCAGGGAGGCCGCCTCCAGGGCGGAGGGGGTCTGGCTGGCGGCGGCCTGCCCCACCAGCTGGTGGAGGGTGCCGATGTCGGCGGCCATTCCCGCCTCCAGCTGCCCGGTCCAGGCGTTCAGGGCCTGGCGCAGGGGCTCGAAGTCGGTCACATCGGCGTACATGGCCCAGCTGGCCGGGTCCTCCAGCAGCACCCGCTGCACCTGCCCCTGGACCAGGGCGGTGTCGATGACGGTGACGATGCCCACCATGGAGGAGCTGAGGGTGATGGGGATGGCGATGCGCAGCAGCTCCCGGAGGATGTCTGCCCCCCGGTCGGGGACGTCCCGGCGGTCCACGGGCTCCTGCATGCGCTGGCGCAGATGGTGGATGGCCATATAGGCGGCGGCCACTACGGTACCCACCGTCACGCCGGTGATGGCGCCGGCGGCGGCCACGTCCTCCCCCTGGCCGGCCCGGATGAGCCACAGGGCCAGGGACAGGCCGATGACCAGCTTGCACAGGGCCTCGATGATCTGGGAGACGGCGGTGGGGGTCATCTGCCCGTGGCCCTGGGCATAGCCCCGGAAGGCGGACAGACAGCCCACGCACACCACCGCCGGGGCCAGAGCCCGGATGCCCAGAGCGGCCTTGTCGTCGTTCATCATGGCGGCCAGCTGGTCAGCCTGGAAGAACATGATGAGGAAGGAGACGCCCCCCAGCAGGAGGAACACCCCCAGAGAGGTGCGGAAGATCTTGTGCACCTGATTGCGCCGGCCCAGGGCGTTGGCCTCGGACACCATCTTGGACACCGCCACCGGCAGGCCGGCGGTGGAGATGGTCAGCAGGACGGCGTAGATGTTATAGGCGTTGCCGAAGTCGGCGTTGCCCTGTTCCCCGATGATGTTGGTCAGGGGGATCTTGTAGAACATGCCGATGAGCTTGACCACCAGGATGCCCAGGGCCAGGACGGCGGCGCCGCCGAAGAAGGTATTCTGCTTCTGCCCGCTCAGCCGGCGGGGAGCGGGATCACGATAGGCCATAGAAAATCTCCTAAATCAACCAAAGATGCGGGGCAGGGCATAGCCCTCCACCCGGGCTCGGATGCCCTCCAGGTCCAGGGTGAAAAAGGTCCCGTTTTCATATATGACCTTCCCCCGGGCCATATTCATGACCACGTCGGAGCCCCGGGCGGAGAAGGCCAGGTTCTCATACACGTCGTGACAGGGGGTCAGGCCGGGGCGGGTGAAGTCCAGCAGAATCAGGTCGGCGGTCTTCCCCGGGGCGATGACCCCCGTGTCGGCGCGGCCCAGCGCTCTGGCCCCGTTCACCGTGGCCATCTCCAGGGCCTGGAGGGCGGACACGGCGGCGGGGTCCCCCGACACCCCCTTGTGGAGGATGGCGGCCAGCTTGATCTCCTCGAACAGGTCGTGGCTGTTGTTGGAGGCCACCCCGTCGGTGCCCAGGGCCACGTTGACCCCGGCCTCCAGCAGGGCGGGCACCCGGGCCACCCCGGAGGCCAGCTTCAGGTTGGACACCGGGTTGTGGACGGCGGTAATGTTCCGCCGGGCCATGAGGTCCATATCCTCGTCGGTCACCCACACGCAGTGGGCCGCCGTTCCGCCGCCGCGCCACACCCCATACCGGTCCAGCAGCTGCACCGGGGTCAGGCCGTACTTGTCCAGACAGCCCTGGTGCTCCGATCCCGTCTCGGAGATGTGGACCTGCATCCCCAGACCATGGGCGGCGGCGTAGTCGGCCATCCACTGCCACAGGGGGGGATTGGAGGTGTACTCGGCGTGGATGGAGGCGTCCACCAAAATCTGCCCCCCGTTGGCCCCGTGCCACCCCTCGGTCAGGGCGATCTGGTTTTGGCAGTCCCCGCACTTGTCCGGGGAGAAGTCCTCCGGGGCGCCGAACCACACCCCGCCGCAGGACAGATTGGCGGACAGGCCCGCCTCCAGGGCGGTCCGGGCCACCGCCCCGCTGTGCATATACATGTCGGCGATGCAGGTGGTGCCCGAGGCGATCATCTCGGCCATGCCCAGGGCGGCCCCGGCGGCCACGCAGGTCTCGTCCAGCCTGGCCTCGGCGGGGAAGATATAGTCGTGGAGCCAGTGCTGCAGATCGTGCCCCCCGCCGTACCCCCGCAGGAGGGTCATTGCCACGTGGGTATGGCAGTTGATCAGGCCGGGCATCAGGACCTTGCCCGTCCCGTCGATGACCCGTTCAAAGGTCCCCTCCGGGCGCTCCAGCCCCACGGAGGCGATCTTCGTCCCCTCCACCGCCACAAAGGCGTCTTTCAAAACGCGCCGCTCCTCGTCCATGGTGACGGCGGTGACATGTTCCAAGAGGATTGCCATAGGTCGCTCCTTTTATTTTATTGCGCCCGCAGAACTTGACTGGCCCAGTCCAGCTGGTCCCTCCGGACGTACAGCTTGTACTCCACCCGGGCGTCTTGGTTGATCGCAAAGGCGCCGTCCCGGGCCCAATTGCGGCTGGCCAGATCCTTAATACGGCAGCGAAAATCGATCCCCGCTCCCTCCAGGGCATCGCGCGCCTGGTTGAAGCGGTTCAGGTCGCAGGTGATCAATAACTCCGCGCGGTTGAAGGGGGTAATCATGACCAGGGCCTCCTTTCAATCCTCTCAAGCCCAGGCTGGGACATCACAGCTCCCGCAGGCAGGCGCGGATCAGCCCGGAGAACTTCTCCCGGGCTGCCTCTCCCGCCTGGAGCACCTCCTGTTCGCTGAGGGGCTGATCCAGAATGCCGGCGGCCATGTTGCTCAGCAGCGTGAGGCCCAGCACCTCCATGCCGCAGTGGCCGGCCACGATCACCTCGGGGGCGGTGGACATGCCCACCGCGTCGGCGCCCAGAATCCGGGCGGCCCGCACTTCGGCGGGCGTCTCATACTGGGGTCCGTAGCAGTAAAAATAGACCCCCTCCCGCAGGGGGATGCCCTGCGCCCGGGCGGCCCGTCGGGCCAGCTCCTGGAGCCGGGGGGTGTAAAGATGGGAGGCGTCCGGGAAGCGGGGGCCGAAATCCGGCAGATTCTCTCCCCGCAGCGGGGACTCGGAAAACAGCTTGATCTGGTCGGTGATGAGCATCAGATCCCCCGCCTGCCAGGCGGTATTCACACAGCCGGCGGCGTTGGTCACCACCAGAGTCTCGCACCCCAGCAGCCGCAGCACCCGCACCGCGTAGGACACCTCCTCGTAGGAGTAGCCCTCATAGTGGTGCATCCGCCCCTGCATCACGGCCACCCTCCGGCCCTCCAGCGTGCCGAATACCAGCCGGCCCTTGTGGCCCGGGGCGGTGGAGCATTTGAAGTGGGGAATCTCCCGGTAGTCCACGCAGACCGGATTTTCCACCTCTTCCCCCAGGCTTCCCAGGCCGGAGCCCAGCACCATGGCCACCTGGGGCACAAAGGCTCCCAGCCGCGCCCGGACGGCCCGGGCGCTCTCCCGATACTGTTCCATGGTATAGGTCATTCCGCGCTCCTCCTCACAGCTGCCGGCCGCAGGCGCGGCAGAACTTGTCCCCCTTGCCGCAGGGGGCGCCGCAGGCGGGGCAGGTCTGGCTCTGGCGCAGGTCGGCGATGCGGGCCTTCAGCTCGGCCGCCCGCTCCGCCGTCTCGTCCGCCCGCTCCAGCAGGGCGGCCACCTTCTCCGGGTCCTCCGACTGGCCGTGGTGGGTGTCCACCATCACCTGGCCCAGCTGGCGCAGGACGTCGTTGTACTCTCCGTTCAGGTCGAACAGCTGCACGTTCAGCTTGGCCACGTCCACCATCTGGCCGGCCATCCGGCCCGCCGCCCGGGCGGTGTCGCCGGCGGTGCCCCGGACGCGCTCCAGCAGCTCCTTTACCTTCTCATCCATAAAAATGCGCTCCTTTCCAGGCGGTAATGGGGACAGCGTGGCCCTATTTTACACCAAGCGCCCGGGAATTGCAACCAAAACCGCCCCTCCGCCCGGCTGGGACAGCTTTTCCATTGCTATTTTCTCCAAAGGGTGGTAAAATAAAGTGATTCCGGGGCCGTCCGGCCGGACGGCCCCGCCGGCACACCCACAGACACAGACAGGGGGATCTCTATGCGCAAGCTGGTCATGGAAAAGGCGGCGATCAAGCACAATCTGTCCGTCATCAAGAACCGGGCCCAGGGGGCGGTCATCTACGGCGTGCTCACCGGGGACGGCGGCGGGGCGGGCGTGGTCCCTCTGGCCCATCTGCTCCGGGACGAGGGCATCACCCGCTTTGCCGTCTCCGAGATCCGGGAGGCGGAGCTGCTGCGGGAGGACGGCTTCGAGGACGAGGAGATCCTCATGCTCCGCTCCACCACCGACCGGGAGGAGCTGGAGCGGCTGGTGGATCTGAACGTGGTGTGCACCATCTCCTCGGTGGACACGGGGATGGCCCTGAACGCCCTGGCGGAGAACCGCTCCACCGTGGCCGAGGCCCACATCCAGGTGGACACGGGGATGGGCTTCGGCGGCTTCCTGGTGGGCGAACCGGAGAAGATCCTGCTGGCCTACCGCTCCCTGCCCAACGTGGCCCTGTCCGGCATCTATACCCAGCTCCACGCCGCCAAGGCCAACGACCCCGAGGCCGCCCAGCAGCTCAAGCAGTTCGCCCAGGTGCTGGACATCGTCCACAAGGCGGGCTTCGAGACCGGGGTGGTCCACGCCGCCGGCTCCTTCGCCCTGCTCCACAACGACGACGCCCGGCTGGACGGGGTGCGGGCGGGCTCGGCCATCCTGGGCCGGTGCCGCCGCACCAAGGACGACCACCTGAAGACGGTGGGCTTCGGCGAGGTCCCCCTGGCCGAGGTGCGCTGGCTGCCCAAGGGGCACACCGTGGGCACCGAGCGGCCCATCGTGCTGAAAAAGCCCACCCGAGTGGGAGTGATGCCCGTGGGCTATCTGAACGGCTATGGGGTGACCCGGCCCCGGGAGACCGGCCTGCTGGGCTTCCTGCGGGCCTGGCGGCAGGCCCGGAGCCGCACCGTGCGCATCGGCGACCAGCGAGCCCGGCTGCTGGGCCCCATCGGGGCCGCCGAGACCCTGCTGGACGTGACCGATCTGAAGTGCTCCGCCGGCGACCTGGCCGTCTTTGATTTGGACCCCCTGTTTGCCAAGGGGTGTCAGATCGAGTATCGGTGAAAATTAGGAATTAGAAATGAGGAATTAGGAATTGCCAAGGCCCTGTTCCTGTGCGTTTCCATATCCCGTTTTGTCGTTGGGGAGGTTTGGAAGACTGCGCCGCAAGTGCGCATGATATTCCTAATTCCTAACTCCTCATTCCTAATTCAGCCAAAAGGGGTTTTACGAAGTGTCCGACCTGAATTTCCAGCCGCTGCTCTTCGGCGGCGACATCAATGTGTATAGCGTGGCCCGGGCCTTTCACGAGGCCTATGGGGTGAAAAGCGTGGCCTACGGCAAGTACCCCTCCTTCCCCTGCCACGGCAGCGCCATCCTGGACTATCGGGTGTGCCCGGACAACGAGGACCCCGCCGCCTTCCGCCGGAACGTGGAGACCGTCGCCGGGGAGTTCCCGGACCGGACCGTTCTGCTGCTGGGCTGCGGGGACAGCTATGTGCAGCTGGCCGCCCACGCCAAAGACGACCTGCCCGCCAATGTGGTCGCCCCCTACATCGACGGGGCGCTGCTGGACACCCTGATCAACAAGGAGAAGTTCTATCAGCTGTGCGACAAGTACGGCATCGACCACCCGGCCACCTTCATCTATGACAAGTCCATGGGCCACGACTTCACCCTCCCCTGGGGCCCGCCCTACATCGCCAAGCCCGCCGACAGCGTGGCCTACTGGGCCTGCGGGGTCCACGAGCTGGCCAAGGTGTACGTGTGCCAGAGCTGGGAGGAGTTGCTCTCCGCCCTGGACCAGGTGTACGCCGCCGGCTACCCCGACCACATGGTGCTCCAGGAGTTCATCCCCGGGGACGACACCTACATGCGGGTGCTCACCAACTACTCCGACCGGAACGGGAAGGTCAAGCTCATGTGCCTGGGCCACGTGCTTCTGGAGGAGCACTCCCCCCATGGCATCGGCAACCACGCCGTCATCCTCACCGAGCACGACGAGGCCCTGTGCGAGGCCATCCGGGCCATGCTGGACGATTTGAAGTTCACCGGCTTCTCCAACTTTGACATCAAGTACGACAGCCGGGACGGGAAGTACAAGGCCTTCGAGATCAACTGCCGCCAGGGGCGCAGCAACTACTATGTCACCGGCGCGGGGCACAACATCGCAAAGCTGGTGGTGGAGGACCGGGTGGAGGGGAAGGACCTGCCCTTTGTGGTCACCCGGAACAGGTCCCTTTGGCGGATGGTCCCCAAGAAGGTGGCCTTCGGCTTCACCCCCAAGCGCTACCACCAGGAGATGAAGGCCCTCATCCGGGCGGGGGCCGACCACCACTCCCTGGAATACGGCCGGGACGCCTCCCTGAAGCGGCGGCTGCGGGTGTGGAAGAACCACCTGGGCAACCTCAAGCGGTTCGAGCAGTATAACAAGAAGCCGGAGGGATGAGGCCTCTCTACTGGCGGGCTAGGGATTTTTCGCCTGTGGGCAAGACGGGGGATGGGGTTGTTTCGCCGCTCCGGCGGCGACCCACTTTGTCTACAGCGGCGCGTCGTCGCAAAGTCCGCTCAACTCCGTTTCCGCCTGGCGGCGAAAACTGCGTTTGCTCCCTTGCTCCTTCTTTTCCCAACAAACCCGCTTCGCTGGGCTTTGTTGGGAGCCCTAAAAGCAAACGCCGTTTAGAAACCTACGGTTTCTAAAAATTTCCCTTCGGCAATTTCTGATGCTTGCCTGCCTCTCCCATCCGGCGCGCGGGCGCAAATTGAAAGAGGGGGATCAACCCCGCCCGCTGCCGCTCGTAGTCTGAAATTTGTCCTTTCTGCGCCGCCTTGTTTACATGGCGCGCCTGCCGGCTGCCCTCGGCAGGGCGGGCGGCCACATGGGGCCGCCCCTACGAAAATTCCGGTCCGTTTCTGCCCGTAGGGGCCGCCGCCTTCGGCGGCCCGCGGCGCGTCCAGGAGGCCGCGCCCTACACAATTCCTCGTCTCCCCCAAATTCTTCATTCTAATTTTCAATTCCTAATTCCTAACTCCTCATTCCTAATTTCTGTCTGATTCCCCCACAAAACGGAGGGCTCTGTTTTGAACGAACGTCTCGGCATCCTGGGCGGCATGGGCCCCCAGGCCACCAATACCTTTTATCAATTCGTCATCGACCGCACCGACGCCCGCTCTGACCAGGAGCATGTGAACGCCCTGATCCTGTCGGACTGCCAGATGCCAGACCGGACCGGGGCCATCCTGGGCTCGGAGGAGGCCCGGGAGGCAGTCTATCAGCGGCTGCTGGCCGACGCCCAGCTGCTGGAGCGGGAGGGCTGCACCGTCATCGCCGTCCCCTGCAACACCTCCCACTTCTTCCTGGACCGGGTCCAGGAGCAGGTGGGCATCCCCATCCTCCACATGATCCGGGAGACCGCCCGGCTCCTGGCCTCCCAGGGGCGGAGGCGGCCGGGCATTTTGGCTACAGATGGGACAATTCAGACCGAATTATACCAAACGGAATTTTCCGCCGCCGGTATCCAGGCGGTGATTCCCACCCCGGAGGCCCAGAAGCTGGTCATGTCCCTGATCTATGACGACGTGAAGGCGGGCCGGGACTGCGACCCGGAGAAGTTCGCCGCCATCCACCGGGATCTGGAGGCCCAGGGCTGCGACTGCGGGGTGCTGGCCTGCACCGAGCTGTCCGTCTTTGCCGACAAGCACCACCTCCCCCCCTTCTACGTGGACGCCATGGCGGTGCTGGCCGAGCGGGCCGTCCAGGCCTGCCACAAGCCTTTGCGGCAGATTTTCATTAAATAAAAGCAGCTTGTCTGGTTCCCGCCCCCGCGGGGCGGGAACCAGATTTTTCCGGTCCGTCCCTCCGGGGACCGCCTGTAAGGGGCAGGCCGTGCCGCCCCTGCGGCAGATTCTGATGCAACGAGGTGCGCTATGGAACTGTCACCCAAGCCCATTCAAACCTACCTGACCTGTCTGGAGAACCGGGGGCTGCTGGCCGCTCCGGTCCCGGCGGACCTGGACCGGTCCGCCCCGGTGGCCCTGGTGTCCTACGACTCCCGGGCGGTGGTCCCCGGCACCCTGTTCCTGTGCAAGGGGGCCCATTTCCGGCCGGAGTTCCTGGAGGCGGCCCGGGAGCAGGGGGCCTTCGCCTATGTGAGCGAGACCCCCTATCCCCAGGCGGGCCTGCCCTGTATCCAGGTCTCCGACATGCGGCAGGCCATCGCCCCTCTGGCCGACCTGTTCTACGACCACCCCTCCGGGAAGCTGAAGGTCATCGGCCTGACGGGGACCAAGGGGAAGAGCTCCACCGCCTACTACCTGAAATATATCCTGGACGAGTATATGGCCCAGCAGGGCAAGCCAGACAGCGGCATCATCTCGTCCATCGACACCTACGACGGGGGGGAGCGGTTCGAGTCCCACCTGACCACCCCCGAGCCCCTGGAGCTCCAGCGGCACTTCGCCAACGCCCTGGACCACGGCCTGGAGTATCTGACCATGGAAGTGTCCAGCCAGGCGCTGAAGTACCACCGGACCCTGTGCACCGACTTCGCCGCCGCCTGCTTCCTGAACATCGGCCAGGACCACATCTCCCCCATCGAGCACCCGGACTTCGAGGACTACTTCGCCTCCAAGCTGCGCATCTTCCAGCAGGGGGCGGTGAACTGCATCAACCTGGACTGCGACCACGCCGACCGGGTGCTGGAGGCGGCAAAGGCCGCCGGAAAGCCGGTGTTCACCTTCTCCCAGAAGGATCAGGAGGCCGACGTGTATGCCGCCCAGGTGCGCAAGCGGGGGGGCGACATCCTCTTCCGGGTGCGCACCCGGCGGTATCTCCGGGAGTTCCGGCTGACCATGCCCGGGCTGTTCAACGTGGAAAACGCCCTGGCCGCCATCTGCGTGTGCGAGGCCCTGGCCATCCCCGAGCGGTGCATCTATGTGGGCCTGATGAAGGCCCGGGTGCCCGGCCGGATGGAGGTGTACACCAACGCCGACGAGACGGTCACCGCCATCGTGGACTACGCCCACAACCGCATGTCCTTCGAGACCCTGTTCCGCTCCGCCCGGGAGGAGTACCCCGGCCGGCGGATCGTCAGCCTGTTCGGCTGTCCCGGCGGGAAGGCCCTGGACCGGCGGCGGGACCTGGGGGAGGTGGCCGGGCAGTACGCCGACCTGGTGGTCCTCACCGAGGAGGACAGCGGGGAGGAGGACACCCTGGACATCTGCCGGGAAATCGCCGACCACGTGGCCGCCCAGAACTGCGACTACTCCATCGAGCCCAACCGGGGAGAGGCCATCCGGCAGGCCATCCTGGGCTGCCGGGAGCCCTCCGTCCTGCTCATCACCGGCAAGGGGGCGGAGACCCGGCAGAAGCGGGGGCGGGAGTATGTGGACACCCCCTCCGACGTGGACTACGTCCAGGCCTTCCTCCGGGAGTACGACGTCCAGCACGGCCTGGACGGCATGGAGAAGGTGCGCAGCCTGTTGTCCCTCCTGCCCATCCTGAAGCGCCACGAGGGCAAGACGGTGGTGGTCAAGTACGGCGGGGCCGCCATCGGGGCCCAGGCCCAGGCGGACACCACCCTGGCCGACGTGGCCGCCCTGCGGATGGTGGGGATGCGGGTGGTGCTGGTCCACGGGGGCGGCAAGCACATCACCGCCCTGCTGGACAGGCTGAACGTGCCCACCCGGTTCGAGAACGGCTACCGGGTCACCGACGAGGCTGCTCTGGCCGTCACCGAGCTGGCCCTGTCCGCCCAGGTGAACAAGGCCATCGTGTCCGACCTGGCCCGGCTGGAGGTAAAGGCGGTGGGCCTGTCCGGCAAGGACGG
>CALWYA010000001.1 GCA_944385645.1 uncultured Oscillospiraceae bacterium | reverse complement strand
CGGGAGTTTCGTATGCACCCGAAAACCGTCAGCTAACAGTTGATAAGTGATTTAGTTCCTTATCACTGTTAAGCCAAGGGTTCCGGGGTTTTTCTATGCTTTGGCGGGGGGAGTTTCCCTTATTTTTCCCTTTAGGGCCTTAGGAGCTGGAGACGTCCTGAATAAATTGCTCCATGCGGTCAGCGCTGTCCTTCCGCATTTTTTCGGTGACGTGGCAGTAGACATCCAGGGTGAAAGCGGCTGAGTGGTGGCCAAGATTTTCCTGGATGGTCTTTACATCGTCCCCGCTTTGGAGGGCGGCGACAGCATAGCTGTGGCGCAGATCGTGGAACCTGGCTTTGGGGCAGCCGGCCTTTTCCACCAGTTTCTTGAAGTGCAGGTATACGGTTTGCGAGGACAAATTGTGCCCGAGCGGATCCGTGAAGACCAAGCCGGTATTTTCCCAGGCCTCCCCCACGGCGAGCCGCCAGGCCGCCTGTCTCCTGGACTGTTCCCGAAGTGTGGCCATGACTGTACTGGCCGGCGTGATCAGCCGGCATTTGTCATGCTTCGGGGTAATCAGCTCGTATTGGCCGGTGCTTCGGTTGCGCTGGAGCTGCTGGCGGATGTAGATCGTCCCCTTCTCGAAGTCGATGGAATCCCAGGACAGCCCCAGGACCTCCCCCTGCCGCATCCCGGTGAAGATGGTAACAAGGTAGATGGCCTCGAACGGATGGCCCTTGATGGCCGTCAGGAAGCGTCTGATGGCCTCATCGTCCAGGGGCTTGATCTCGGCCCTGGTCATCCGTGGGAGCTTGCACAGGGCCGCTGGATTGCGACGCAGGTACCCCAGCTCCACCGCCTGCTGCATGGCCTTGTGGAGAACGCCGTGAAGATTGTGGATGCTTTTGGGTGCCAGCGGCTTCTTGCCCTTGCCGGCCTGCTGAAGGGAATTGAAGTACCGCTGGACCATGTGCGGGGGAAGATCCTCCAGCTTGATGTTCTCGAAGGCCGGCTTCAGGTGGTTCCTGATGGCCGACTGGTAGGAATTCAGCGTCCTGGGTTTCAGGTTGGTCAGGTAGTCCTGGGCCCAGATGTCCAGCCACTGGCCGACAGTTAGCTTGCAGGGCTCCTGATAGGCCCCCTGATCGATCTCCGCGGTTACTTGCCGCAGCTTCTGGACCACTTCCTTCTGTGTCTTGCCGGTGATAGATCTCTGGACTTGCTTCCCCGTTCTGGGATCATAGCCGGCGGTGTACCGAGCCTCCCAGTATAGATATTCTTTTCCGTCCTTCTTGACGATTTTCTTCCGGAGAGAACCGCCGCCGGCGGCATTCCGGGTGCCTTGACTTCTGTGCGGCATGTAAAAGCCTCCTTTCCCCGCACAGCTGAGATCTCATGTATGATACCAGACCTGTTGTTACTTGGACAGGTCGTCATCGTATGAGGTACAGCCGCGCTCTAAGAAGGCCTCCACATCCTGCTTCAGGATGCGGGTCTGCCGGGTCCGCCCCAGCTTAATGCTCTTGATCTGACCGGAGTTGACTAGCTCATAGGCGGACGACAGGCCGATACCCAGGATCGGCATCAGTTCCTCCACCCGCAGCAGCAGGGGGAGCTCATCAAAGGAGGTGGGCCGCTTCGTCATGGCGGACACCCCCTTTCTCGGAAGCCAGATAGATCCTGGTCACATCGTCCCGGCCGTGGCCGAGGAGCCGGGAGACCGCCAGACGGGCCTCGTAGGGGGTGCGGCCGGCCTGGATGGATTCCCGGTACCATTGGGCCGCGCAGGTGTGCCGCAGGCCGTGAAAGGTCATGGGGCGGGTGGAGTCCGGATCCTGGGCGAAGGCGCGGTGGACGCGGATGAAGGCCTGGAGCTCCTGAATCGCCTGGTGGGTGGGTACCCCGTCCGGGACAAAGAGCTTGTGACCGCGGGGGATCTCCGCCAGGTGGCGCTGCAGGCGGGGGACCAGGATCGGAGGGAGCGGTACCGTCCGGACCAGGCCGCCCTTGCCTTTGACCGTGAGCGCATCTTCCCGGAGCGCCCTGGCGGCCGCCGCAGTATCCAGACGATAGCACTCGTGGATGCGCAGAGCCATATAGCGGCCGAGGTGCAGGACAGTGATGATGTCCTCCCGGCCCAGCTCCAGGGCATAGGAGAGCATCCGGCTGAACTCGGCCGGGCTCCAGGTGCGGTCCACGCCCAGGAAGGAGCGGCGGGGCAGAGCCAGCAGCTCGTTTCCCGGCAGCTCGTAGCGGGGGTGGTCCATCCGGTCATGATAGAACCTGATGGCGGCCAGGTCCGTCTTGATGGTGGAGGGGGCCTTGCCTGCGTCCTGCAGGAAGGCAGCGTAGGCCACCAGGTGCTTGGGGGCGATATTTGCCAGGCGCTCCAGGCGGTAGCGGTCGGCCAGGAAGCGGCAGAACCGCTGCATGGCCTCATAGTATCGGGCCCGGGTGCGATAGCTCCCCTGCCGGTTATGGCGGTGGAGCCGGTCCAGCTGGGACATGAGATTTTGATATTGTTTCGACATGGTGCCGTCCTTTCTGAAATTGGAAAAGGACGCAGTTCGCCCAGTGGCACGCCCGAGCCGTTTCCGGCCGATCTCCGGAGCTATCGCCGGCTCAGGAGGCCTTGTGCGCCCGGAAACCCTTGTGCCTGCTGCAGGATCGCAGCGGCCAGACCTGAAAACGACAGCCCGTCTCTGTTGAATTGTAGGCGTTGAGTATGATCGCCGATCCCGCTGAAAGCGGGTGGGAGGGAATCTCCCGCGGCGGACGCGCTCCCTGGGGCGAGGTGCAGACAGAGCTGCCGGCGTCCTGTGGTCCGCCCCCGGCAGCGGGGCGGGAAATGGGTGGAAGGTGGCGCGGCCCTGCCTGATGCCGCACCGGCCGGTATCCTCTCCGGCCCAGAGAAACATGGTCCTCGACTGTCGTGAAGTTCACGATGCAACATCCTCCTGGGAAGACCCCTCTGCTCCATGGAGCGTAGGCGTCTATGCTCTGGCCCGTCCGGGCCTTCGGTGGCGATGTGGGCAGGGACATAGGGCATCCTCCTCGCATCTGTTTTCTCTCTGGGATACGGACGACAGCGGATAGAAAAAGGCCCGAAAACATTTGCTTGCTTTCGGACCTGATGGTGCTATTCGGTTGTCGGCCGCCGGTTTTCTGGTGTGGCAGGTCTCCGCAAAAGGGCATACTGCCCCTGCGGGTGCAAAATCTGACCTACAAAATCTGTCCTCGTTTCATACACATCGTAGCACGGCGCGGCCGGTCGGTCCAGTTGCGCTTTCTGCTACACCGCAATCTCATTCTAATAAGGCCCCGTGGGGAATCAACTCTATCAGGGCGCGGTAGTGCCGTCCCTTCACGTACAAACCTAACAACGTGTGCAATGCGTCAACCGCGAACAGCCCGGGAGCGGCCTGCCCTCCGCATTTCAGCAGAGTACGCACAGAGATCAATCAAAATACACTCTCTTTTTACCAGCTTTTCCTGCGTTTGTCAATAGAACTTTTCAGCCAATGTTCTGCCAAAAGGCTGCCAATTTCAAAAAACAAACGGTCCGGCACCCAAAAGAGGCCCCGGACACGATGAAACACGGATACTGTTCCGCCCTGCGGCGGATCGGATACTGACAATAACAGCATAGCAGAGCTGGATCGAAAATGCAACAGGTTTCCACAAAAATGAAGCCGCTTCCTCTGGAATACCAGAAGGGAGCGGCTTTTTCTGCGTCCAACTTGGGCACATTATTTTTTTTGCTTTTCCTCCTCCAGAGCCGTGAACTCCAGAAAGGCCATGACCTTCTCCTGGCCCTGGGGGGAGAGCTGGTTATAGCGCATGACAAGATAGGGCTGGGCCGGGCCCTGGGAGAGCTCCGAGGCATCCTCGCCCAGGAGCTGGCTGACGGTGACGCCCAGATACTGGGCGAGGAGCTGGACCCTTTCAACAGACGGGACGGTTCCGTGTATAAGCTGACTAACCAAATTGGGGCCAGCACCACTTTCCCGGCATGCAACGGTAGGCTTGACTCCCTTGGCTAAACAAAATTTTTTGATATTTTGAACAAGAAGTTCCGTATTCAAGGGAGATTTCACCTCTAAAAAAAGAAACTAGCGAATTGACGAAAATAACGAATATTGAAAATATATGATTGACAATACCAAATTCGTGATTTATGATTTACCCGTGAACTGATTCTAAGTCATGGAAGGAGGCGAGCAAAATGGTTCCACCTAGGCCAGGAGAATTTCCGCAGAAGAAAGCGGGCGTACTCATTGTTGGCGAAGTCGAATACTTCTTCAGCTTCGCGGGGATGCACGCTCACGGAATATTCTTTATCACTGACGAAATGGTAGATGACCTACATGCACTTATGCTTCGCTCAGAAAAGGCCCTTGGAAGACTGCACTAGCACAGTTCAGTCTTTCTTAGGCCGAGGTGGTGGCGGCGGTGGAGGGAAGGTTGTGGTTGGAGGCGGTACAAGGCCATGCTTAATGGTGGGTTCTGGTTTTGAGACAGGTCTCTTTGGTACTGTGGGCTTTTTATCTGGAGACACGGTCTAATTCCTCCTCTAAGTAGTCTCGTTGCGGCGGATGAAAGCGGTTTTTATAGAAATTCTGAAGATCCACATCAGCTTTCTTTGTGCAATGTTTGATGGGAGGAAACGGAATGCCTTTTGTATACTTGTCTTCTAATTTTGCAAATTCCACATTGAAATCCAACACGAGACTGTTAATTTCTTTGTCAGGAACATCCTCCAAAATGTTAATGCGATCCCAATAGTAGTCTATCCGATGAATCAGCATATCGAGCTCCGGCAGAAGGCTATTGAGAGCGTTTATCTGGTCCGAGTAGGGAATTAAATAGGCCACTGCACTTAGTATTTGTGCGATGGCAGAAATGATGGGCCAAAACAGTGGAACGTGTCCCCATAGAGCCAAGTTTGCAACACTGGACAGAGATGCAACACAAAGAAATACTTTTATTCTTCGGTCCCAACGCTGTGCTCGCTCACGATAATAGAAAAAGTATCGTTCTGAATGCTTAACAGTTGCATAGAGAGCCCAATATTTTTCGCGCATCTACCCATCACCAACAAGATTTTAAGTCAAGAATATACTAGCATTTTGCGGACTTAAAATCAAGGCTGAGAGAAAAAATGGAGGTGAATTTAGTGGAAATCAAAAAATATCGGGAACTGGCCGGAATCACCAAGGCTGATTTGGCCCGAATCATGGAGGTGGATCAAGCGGCGGTGGCCCGGTGGGAGACGGGAGAGGCAATGCCAAGGGCATCCAAACTACCTAAGCTGGCTGACCTTTTCGGCTGTACGATTGACGAGCTCTATGGACGACCTGGGCCTCCCAACATCCAGACCGAATAGTACCCGGGCAGATCACAGAAAGGGGGTGAAGAGCGTGGATGAGGAAAGGCGGCCTGTGTCCTTTGATGAGCTGCCGTTAGTCCTGCGGGTCAAGGATGTCCTGCCGGTGCTGGGAGTGTGCTCCAACACAGTCTATGAGCTGATTCGCTGCGGCCGGCTCCGGAGCATCCGGGTGGGCAGACAGCTTCGGATTCTGCGAAAGGATCTGGAGGCCTTTTTGCGGCAGGAGGCTCAGACAGAGTTTCCGACGGACCTAAAATAACATACGAGGGGAGGGATTGTCCATGTCAGGCAAGCGCCCAAATATCTACAAAACAGCCCGCCGCGGGACCGGTTATACCCAGGAAACGGCAGCGGAACTGTTATCGGTCTCAGTGGAGAGCGTCCGGGCCTATGAAAACGGCTACCGGGTCCCGCCCGACGACATCGTGGAGCACATGGCCCTCTGCTATGACACTCCGTGGTTGGTCTATCAGCACCTGCAGGAGACAGACAGTCTGGTGCTGCAGATCGTACCCAAACTGCAGGAGCGCAGCGTCTTGGAGATGGCGGTGCGGATCTACAACCGCCTGAGCCGGTTCTCGGAGTCCGACAGTCTGGAGCATCTGATGGCCATTGCGGAGGACGGGGTGATCGACGAGCAGGAGCGTCCCCAATTTGACGAGATCGTCGCCGAGCTGAAGGGGATCATCCAGTCGGGGCTGGAGCTCCAGATCTTCAGCGACAAGGCGGAACAGCAAAAATCCCTGGCATGACCCAGGGAAAGGAAAGGCAGAACAGCATGTACGATTTTTTATTGATCGCCGGCTTCTCCTGTGCCCTTGCGGGCCTGGGGCTGAGCCTGTGGACGGTGTGGGCCGAGGTGCGGCGCTGGCGCCGCCGGAAGAAATGAGCGGGCAAAAAAGATGCCCCAGGGGCTTGCGGACCCCCGGGGCTGGCAGACCGAAGTCCACCATGAGAACGAAATCATTATAGCACGGTAGCAGCTGATTGACAAGGGGGGAAGCGCATGATTCCAGAAAAACTGAGTGAGGCCTGGGCGAAGGAACTTCAGCGGACGGAGCTGATTTTCCTGGCCCGGAACGGCGGCGGGTACCCGGATGCGCTGAACGGTTTGACTCCGGCCGGCCGCCGGGTCGCCCTTGGCCGGCTCGGGTACCGGATCGCCGAGGAGTACAGGATGCCGGACGACGACTGGGCTTATACGGTGCCTTGGTGCCGACTGACCAACGGCGCAGCTGTCTGCCTTCAGGACGGGTTCGTCACCCTCAGCTCGAAAGCGGGTGATGGGGATGGGTGAGAGCCAAATCAAGGCAGGCAAGCGGAAAGGCTTTGTGGTCCTGTTCCGGTCGGCGGCCCAGGACGGCCGGCTGAGCCTGGAGGCCCGGGGCCTGTTTGCCCTGATGGCCTCCCTGCCGGACGACTGGAGCTATACCGTCTCCGGCCTGGCAGTCAAGGCCGGATGCGGACGGGAGAAGGTCCGCCGGCTGCTGAAGGAGCTGCAGACGGTGGGCTACCTCATCCGGGAGCAGGGCCACGACGCCGGCGGCCGGTTCGGCGGGAACGTGTATGTCCTCCAGGAGGAGGCCCCACCGTTGCCCGAAAACCCGTCCAACGGTGAAGCGGAAAACGCACCGTTGCCCGAAAACACCGTCAACGGTGAAAACCGTCAACGGGAAACACCGTCAACGGGTTTTCCGCCACTACAGAATAAAGAATATACAGAAGAAAGATTAAAAGAACCCCCTAAAGCCCCCCAAGGGGGCAAGCGGGGGAGCAAGTACGAGCTGTCGGAGGACGCCGTGCCGATCCTTCAGGCCTATGTGGGAGACGACCGGGAGCTGCATAGGGCCTTGGGGGCGTTCATCCAACAGCGGGTAGAACTGCGGGCCATCAATTCGGCCCGGGCGGTCAAGATGCTGCTGGGAGAGCTGGATAGGCTCAGTGAAGGCCGGCGGGAGGACAAGCTCCTGCTGATCCAGCAGTCCATGGCCAACTCCTGGAAGTCGGTCTTTCCCCTGCGCAAGGGCGGGGGAGGGGTGGCCGCTGCTGGTGAGCCCGCAGCATCCACCCTGGTCTCCCGCGAGGAGGTACCCACATGGTGAATGAGCAGGACCAGCTGTCGGCTCAGGTGTCGGTGCTGGGGTCGCTCCTGATCTCGCCGGAGCTGGTGGGGCCAGTTCTGGAGCAGGTGCGGCCGGAGGATTTTACCAACCCACAGTGCCGCCTGGTGTTCCAAGCCATCCGTGCCCTGTTCACGGAGGGGCGCCGGGTGGATCCCACGACGGTCTGGGACAAGCTGGGCGGACGGCCTGACGAGGGGTGGACCCAGTACCTGAGGGAACTGATGGATCTGACGCCTACGGCGGCCAACATCTGGGAGTACGTACCGATCCTGAGGGAGCAGTCCAAGCAGGCCCGGGCGGTAGAATTGGCCGGGCGTATCCTGGCCGATCCGAACAGATGGGACGAGTTCCGTGTCCAGCTTGACAACCTGGCGGTGGATCGCCGGGGCGTGGAGCGCATGGATATGTCCGCGATGCTGCTGGCCTTCATGGATCGGCACAGCGGGGAGCCCCACCAGTACATGACCTGGGGCCTGCCGAAACTGGAAGGCGGCCTGTATGCCGACATGGGAGACATGGTGGTGCTGGGTGGGTACCCCTCCACCGGAAAGACCGCTTTGGCCGTATCATTTGCCTATCATCAGGCAAAAGAACGCAGGGTCGGATTCTACTCCCTGGAGACGAACCGCTACAAGCTGGCGGACCGCCTGATCTCCAATCTGGTGGGCATCGATATGGGCACCATCAAGAAAGGCAAGATCTCCGAGGAGGAGTGGGGCCGGGTGGCGGATCAGTCGGATCATATTCGAGCCAGACACCTGGACCTGATCGAGGCCAGCGGCATGAGCGTCCAGGACATCCAGGCGGACGCCCTGGCCAACCGGTACGATATTGTCTATGTCGATTACCTGCAGATCATCGAGCCGGACAACCGCCGGGCGGTGCGGTCGGAGCAGGTGGCCGGAATCAGCCGGGGCCTGCAGCAGTTTGCCCACCGGACGGGACATCTGGTGGTCGCCCTGGCCCAGCTCTCCCGGGCAGAACATACCACGAAGAACGAACAGGTGGAGCCGACCATGTCCGACCTGAAGGAGTCAGGCCAGATCGAGCAGGACGCGGATGCCATTATGCTGCTCTACCTGGAGGAGCCGGGCCGGCCGGACAAAAGTCGCCGGGTCTTAAAGATCGCAAAAAACAAAGAGGGGATCCGGGGCCGTATTTACCTGGTGTTCGACGGACAGTATCAGCGATTCCGTGAAAGCGCCCTGGACGAGCCATCACCGGCAGCCAAGAGGTCGATCGCGGAGCGAAAAAAGAGTGATCAAATCAGCTTCGAGGAACTTCCGGATGGGTATGAGGTGCCCTTCTAGGGCAGAAAGGAAGTACATCATGAGAACATTTGCAATCGTCAACCGCAAGGGCGGGGTGGGGAAGACCACCACCGCCGTGAATCTGGCCTACGTGCTGGCCACCGGGGCGCACCTGCGGGTGCTGCTGGTGGACGCCGACGGCCAGGCCAACGCGACCCAGATCATGCTGCCCGCCGGGGAATATGCCGGGCTGGGCGCCCTGCTGCGGGGCATGGCCATCTGCTACGACGAGCTGGTGGAGCACACCGACGTGTCCGGGCTGGACGTGCTGCCCGCCTCGGCCGACCTGTGGTCCCTGGACCTAGAGGCCGCTGCCGGCGACCGGGGCCGAAGCTTCCGGACGGTGTTGGACATGCGGGAGGACCTGGAGGAGGACGACGCCTACGACGTGATGATCATCGACTGCCCGCCCAACCTGGGCGCCGCCTGCGTCGCCTCCATCCTGGCCAGCGACTGCGTCATCATCCCGGTGCTCAGCGACGCCTGCTCCGCCACCGGTGTGGCTGACATCGTCAGCCAAATCGAGAGCCTGCGGGCCATGCGGCCCGACCTGCGGGTGGGGGGCGTGCTGGTCAACCAGTGGCACCGGGCGGACATCGTGGAGGACGCGGTGGCCTATCTCCGGGAATCCGGCGCGCCCGTGTACGACACGGTGATCCGCCGGACCGACAAGGTGGTGGAGAGCAGCTGGTCCCAGGTGCCGGTGCAGGTGCTGAGTCCCTTCTGCTCCGCCGCCCGGGATTATCGGGCGTTCGCGGCCGAGCTGCTGGCAAAGGAGGGGATCCAGTATGAGCGCTAATCTGGGAGAGATCGTGGCCCGGGCCATGGAGCGGCCGGCGGAGAGCCGGACCATTGAGGCCATCACCACCGACCTGCTGGATGCCAAGCGCCGGGGCGGCGAGGCAATCCTTACCATCGGCCGGTGTCTGATCGAGGCGAAGGATATGCTGCCCCATGGGGAGTGGCTGCCCTGGCTGAATGAGAAGGCGGAGTTTTCCGAGCGGACCGCGCGGAACTTTATGCGACTGGCACGGGAATGGACAAATCGGCAGGCGCTTGCCGATTTGGGTGCGTCGAAAGCCTTGACACTGTTGGCTTTGCCAGCGGACGAGCGGGAGCAATTTATGGCGGACAACAACGTGGTGGACATGACCACCCGGCAGCTGGAGGAGGCCATCCGGGACCGGGACGAGGCCCGAAAGGCCGCGGAGGCGGCCCAGGCCGAGGCCAGGACCGCCGAGGAGGCCCGGGCCAAAATGGAGCAGGACATGGCGGTGGTCAACGCCTCCCTGGAGAGCGCCCGGGCTGCCGACGCCGCCGCCCAAGACCGGGTGCGGGAGCTGGAGGAGGAGCTGCGGGCCCTGCGGGACCGGCCGGTGGACGTGGCCGTGGAGACGGTGGTGGACCAGGAGGCCGTCGAGGCCGCCCGGAAAGAGGCCATTGCCGAGATGCAGGCCAAACTGGACAAGGCCCGGGAGGCCAAGGACAAGGCCGAGGCCCGGCGGAAGAACGCCGAGGACGCCCTGGAGCAGGTCCGCCGGCAGCTGGAGGAGCAGGCCAGGGAGGAGAAAAAGGCCGCCCTGGGGGCGGACAAGGACCTGGCGCAGTTTGAGCTCCTCTTTGCCCAGGCCCAGGAGACGGTGAACAAGATGGCCGGGATCCTGCTGAAGGTACGGACCCGGGACGCCGACGCCGCCGGCCGGCTGGCAAACGCCATCCGGGCCCTGGCCGAGGCCGTGGGGAGGTGCGCGGAGTGAGTGCCATCGACAAGCTGCGGGAACAGCAGAGCAAGGTCACCGCCCGAGGTCCCCAGTGGATGGTGGCGGAGCAGCTGATGGACATCTGCCGGGCGGAGCCCATCTGCGCCGCGCTCCTGGACCAGGATCTGGATGTGGAGGCCATGTCCATCACCGAGGCGGAGAAGAAGATCAAGGCCTACGCCGACGCCCACAAGACCGGGTCCTTCGCCTGCGTTACGCCGGCGGAGGCGGACCGGATCCTCTGGGAGTTTTACGGCCTGCCCCAGCGGGGCAAGCCGGGCCGGGACGCCATTCTGGGCCTGGATCTGGCGGACTTCTGGGGGTGAGAGCATGGTGGACGTGCGCAAGCTAATCCCCCGGGAGCCGCCGGAGGGTTTCCTGGCCTGGGCGGCCGAGACCATGGCAGGGGAACTGGATACCTACGGGATGCTGTATGAGCAGGAGTGGGTGGAGGACTGGGGACTGGATACGATCCTGGACGAGTGGGCCAAGCCACGGAAGCGCCGGATGGTGCGGGTGGAGTGCTCCTGCTGCGGATACCGAGACCTGTACCACTACGGAAAAGTGACCGGCTGGAAGCCGGGTGGCTACGGATTTGTTCTCCCGGAGAGCTACGCCGAAGTGGAGGGCGGCACCGTCTACGGGGACGGCGAGAATATCCTGTGCCCCAACTGCGGCTCGCCGGTGCTGATCCGCAAACGGGCCAATCTCCGGTGCAAGGGCTACGCTGTGACGTCCGGAGCCAATGCCATGAGCGCCGCCGTGGTGGGGAAGGAGCACTACTTGGTCCTCACCTGCTGGGTGCTCCAGCGGATTGCCTGCTACGGAGGCGGGGCTCGGTTGGAGGCCATCCCGGCGGAGGCCTATGTGTTCGGCCCCACGGAGTGCGCCCAGCTGATGGGCTGGCGCAATGGGTACAGCGGCACCGGCGGCTACTTTGTGGAGTACGCCCGATCCTGGCGGCAGCCAAAGGACTGGACGGAGCGGTGGCGCCAGGAGGAGCACATCTATGGCCTGACGCCGGAGCTGGTAGCGGAGAGCTGCCTGCCCCACTGCAAGCTGGACGTATACATGCGAGAGCGCCCCGGCGCGGAGCACTACCCTGTGCCCTATCTGCGGCTGTATCAGGAGCACCCCAACGTGGAGGGGATTTTGCTCCACGGCCTGCCCCGGGTTCTGGACGACCTGATCCGCGATAAGGTCCGGGATCTCCTGTGGGAAAACAACCGGCAGGGCCGGCTGGAGCTGTCCCAGCTGGACTGGAGCCAGACCCGGCCCGCACAGATGCTCCATCTCACCAAGGACGAGCTGCGGCTGGGCCGGGAACAGGACTGGGGCGTGCTGTTCTGGAACCTGTTCCGGTACAGCAAGGCCGTTCAGGGAGAGATCCTGACCGGAGAGGACATCACCAACGCCTTTTACCTTGGAGACGAGCACGTTGACCAGCTGGTAGGCCGGGGGCCGGTGGCCAAGAGCATCCGGTATCTGCTGCGGCAGTGCGACCAGAGTTATGAGCCGGAGCCGGAGGACGAGGATCCGCCGCCGGACGCGGCCATCCCGGACGTGCAGCTCCTTCTGGACTACTGGTCCATGGCGGAGCAGCTGGGGCGGGACTTGTCCAACGACCGGGTGCGATTCCCTCACAACCTGATCGCCGCCCATGATGAGGCGGCCGCGCAGATGCGGCAGCGGGAGGCGGACGACCTGGCCAACCAGTTCCGCATCCGGCGGCATCTGCTGCGCCGGTGGGCCTTTGAGGCGGACGGCCTCCTCATCCGGCCAGCCCGGAGCCAGCGGGAGCTCACCGACGAGGGCAACCAGCTGAGCCACTGCGTCAGCACCTACGGCAAAGATCACGCCACGGGAAAGTCGGCCATCTTCTTCATCCGGCGGAAGCGGGCTCCGGGTAAGTCCTATTACACCCTGGAGCTGGACGAGAAGACCCTGACCGTCCGGCAGAACCGGGGCCTGCGCAACTGCGCCCGCACTCAGGAAATCCTGGAATTTGAGCAGCTGTGGCTGAAATGGGTCCGGGGTGGGGCGCCCAGGGATCAGAGAGGAAAGCCGGTGGTCGTCTGTGAGCCGAGAGCTCGTACGGCTTGATCCGTGCACCAATCCCTGCCGGGGCCAGTCCTGCTGCAACTGCTGCGGACAGGCCCCGGGGATGCACCCGGTATATGCCACCGGGACCCTCTGGAGCCGGTGGGACCGAGATTGCTGCTGGAGATCCCGTCTGAACAAGCCGGAGGAATGTATGCACCTCCAGGGGAAGACCCGGGAGGAGTGGATGGAGGAGGACTGGTCATGAAATTGTTGAAACCCGGGGACCCGTGCCCCTGCTGCGGCAGGCCCATCAAGGAGGGCCTGCCCACCGAGAAGATCCTGCTGCTGAGCTATATCGCCGAGGGGATCGCCCTGGCCAAGGCGGGGCAGGGGATGGGAGACGAAAAGAAGGAAGGGCAATGATATGACATCCGTAGTTTGCAAAATGAAATCCTGCGTTCACCGGTCCAAACGACCTTTGCGGAAGTTGATAGGCAAGGATGGGAGCCCGCTTTATGGTTGTACCTTGAAATTTATAAGCATCGGCTCGGCCTCGAGCAAGGAAGCACACTGCGTATTTTATAATCCAAATGAAGACGAGGAGGAAGATGAGGAGATGAGTGAATGACGCGGCCACTGCGCCAGGGAGGGCGGTGTCGAGAAGATTTTCCTGCCAAATACATCAAGATAGCCGGTTCGCTGGAATCGTTCAAGCGTTTCCTGGAGGATAGCGTAGGTGCGTTGTGCAATAGACAAAGGGAGTCTGAAAACGCAGACTGGTCCTGTCCCTGTCATCGTTGCACTATGGGGCCTCGGTGGCTCCCGCCTGTCTGTGCTTGTAAGCGGTATAAGCGATGGAAAGAACGAATGGAGGGGAGAGAAAGTATATGAGCCGGCTGACATGGAGACATCCAGACGGGAGCTGGGGGCTGAACGGTCTCGACTGGAAGGAGTTGGTCGCTTTACCGCCCCGGGTCTATGGGGCGGTGGCAAAGCTGAAGGATTTGGAGGAACTGATTGATCAGGCCAACACAGAGGACCTGCGGGACGGGCGTGATTTGCGGGCCCTCGACGAGTTGTTGGGGATGGGAAATGGAGAAAGGAGAAATCTGTCGTGGATATTGAGCCTGCTGCGGGAGTGACCAATCGAAAAATTGTTGTGTTGCACCTGCCATTTGCCGTGCCGGATCCGGAGAGACTGGATGCTTGGAGAGAAAATGTGAGGCTGGGGCTGGCCTCGGGCGTCGTCGTGCTGGGGAGGGACTCCGCGCTGGAGGTCATGGAGCTGCCGGCGGAGGTCTGCCCGGTGATGATCGACACCGAGCGGGGTGCGGCCCTGGATGAGCCAGAGCCGGAGCCCGACGACCCGGCCGCCGAGGCCGAGCCCCTGCGGAGCCGGGACGTGGCCGTACTGTTTGACACCGCGACCGGCGAGGAGAAGCGGGCCATCTTGCAGCGGCTCCGGGACTACCGGGAGGCCCACGGGCGGGGCTGTCTGGAGGCGGTAGCCTCTAAAATCAAGCACTGGCGAGGCCACCCGGACCTGGACGCCACCGCCCTGCGGGGGCTGCTGACCGGGGATACCGTCCTCTCACTGGTGGAGTGGCGGCGGGTCGGCCGGGCGCTGGCCGCCCTGGAACAGGAGGACGCCGGCGGTGAGTAAGATCATCCGGCAGGTACGGGCGGGGCGGTTGGTGTGTGCAGTGGCGTACACTACGGCAACGGCCGGAGACTCGCCCAAGGCCCGAGCCCAGAAGCAGCGGGCCAGTTCAGCGGCCCGGGAGCGGCTGAACGCCAGGACCTCATTTCAGAAGCTGGAACGCACCCTGGCAGCCAACTTTGACGACGGGGACCTGTTTGTGACACTGACCTATGATGAGGACCACTTGCCGGAGGACCGGGAGCGGGCGGTGCGGCGGCTGAAATCGTTCCTGGGCAAACTCCGGGCGGCACGAAAGGCCAGGGGGCAGCCGCTCCGATACATATATGTGACCGAAGGCTGTTGCCCTGGCGGCCGGCTCCACCATCATGTGATCCTGAACAGTACGGGGGAGGACCTGGGCGAGATCCGCCGGCTGTGGAGCTATGGGGACAATGTGGAGCTGCGGCGGATGCGGTTTGACCGGGACTACACCTGGGAAGATCTGGCCAGCTACCTTACCAAGGAGCCCAGAGAGTGGGGCCACCCACAGGTGGGAGAGCGGACCTGGACGCCATCGCTGGGCCTGGCCAGGCCAGAGCCGGAGGTGGAGACCGCTCCAGACTATGTTACACTCACCGCACCGCCCGGGGCTGAGGTGCTCCAGTGTGAGGGTCCAATCCGGAATGGATATGGGGAGTATACCTGGATCAAGTATCTATTGCCACGGCAGCCGGGGCGGAAGCGGCCGAAGGCCAAGCGAAAGCGGAGACGTAAAGAATAGGCTTTTCTATTCTTTTCGGTCTCGGGGGTAAGTATATTATCTGTAAAATAGGAAGAAAAGAGGGCGAAAAGGTTTGCAATCCGAAGCGCGTTGTGGTAAACTAATCGTGAAGGACGGATGGGTGATTTGCCCGGTGTGCCGCAAGGGTAAGCTGCTGAAGCTCCGAGCGGACACCACCGCCCGAAACCTGCCCTGCAAGTGCAAGCGATGCGGGCAGGAGACCGTCGTGAATATCGATGCGCCTGAGCCAGCGTCCGTAGAGACCAGCGCCTGAGCCGATGATGACCCGATTGATCGGGTGTCGTGGCTCGGGCGCTTTTTTGTTTGCCTGGAGGTGATAGCCCTGGCCCTGAAACCGCTCCGGCCATGCCGGCACCCAGGATGTGGGGCCCTGACCCGGGAGGGGTACTGCCCCAAGCACAAGCCACAGAAAGCGCCCCGCCGAGCCTCGGCGAAGTACCACCGCTGGTACAGCCTGCCCGTCTGGACGGACGATCTGCGCCCGGCGCAGCTCCTGCGGGAGCCGTTCTGCCGCGAGTGCGCCGCGCGGTATCCGCCAGGAGATCCCAGGCACCGGACCCGGGCCACGGTGGTGGACCACATCGTCCCTCACCGAGGGGACTGGGGCAAGTTCATCGATCCGACCAACCACCAGAGCCTGTGCAAGACCTGCCACGACCGCAAAACGGCTCTGGAGATGGCGGAGGAACGGCGGAAAAATCGTGGGTGATTTTGCGGCCGGGTTGGTCCGAGTTGCCCGGACGCTTGGGCGCGGGCGTGCCGGGGTGTGCGCGTCCGGGCGGGCGCGGGGAGGCCGTAGGCCTCGACCCCTCCCCCGGCCCTTGGAAAGTTTCGGGGCCGAGCGTCTAAGACCGCATGGCCCCATTGGCGCGAAAATTTTTCCCCATGGGGGCGCAAGAGAGGACGTGAGATCATGCCAGGACCCAGACAGCCTGTTGAGCTGCTGAAGGCGAAGGGAAACAAGCACCTGACCCGAGGCGAGGAGGACGCCCGGCGGGACCAGGAGGTCCATGTCCCTCCCCCGGATCAGGCCCAGCCGCCCAGGTGGCTGCTGAAGAAATTCCACAGGGAGTTCCGGGAAATCGGCGAGATCCTGCGCCAGGCCGGCCTGTACACCGAGCTGGACCGGGATGTGCTGGGGCAGTTCCTGGTGGTCCGGGACCGCTGGCTCCGGGCAGACAAGCTGGCGTCCTGCGCAATCCGGGACAAGGACGAGAAGCTGGCCAAGGAGTGGTCGGCGGTCCAATCCACCTATTTCCGCCAGTGCCGGCAGTGCGCCGAGGTGATGGGTCTGTCCATCTCCTCCCGGTGCCGGCTGGTGGTACCCGAGGTTCTGGCCAACGCGGCCAGGGACGAGGGCGAAGAGGACGAATTCACCCGGATGCTGCGAGCCCGCCAGAGCCGGGCGGCGGGGGGCTGACCCATGGCATGGGACGAGGAGAGCGGCCGCTTTGTGTGCGACTTTGTGGAGCGCCTGCCCACCACCGACACAGGGAAGCCCTTCCGGCTGTATGACTGGCAGCGGGATACCCTGATGGACTTTTACTCCACCATGGACCTGGACGAGGAGTCCGGCCGGCTGCTGCGCCGCTATCAGTACCTGTACCTGGAGATCCCCAAAAAGAACGGCAAAAGCGAGCTGGCGGCCGCCCTGGGCCTCTACCACCTGTTTGGAGACGGGGAGCTGAACGCCGAGGTCTACCTGTGCGCGGCCGACAAGGATAATGCCAGCATCGTGTTCCGAGCGGCGGTGTTCATGTTGGAGACAGCTCCCTGGACGGCCAAGATGATCGCCCGGGGCGACCTGAAGGTAAGCAAATCCCAGAAGCGGATCGAGTACCGCCAGCGGGTGCAGTCGGAGAACGGGGCACTGCGGTGGGTCACCGTGGGGCTGATGCAGGTCCTGTCCGCCGAGGCGTACAGTAAGCACGGCTATAAGCCCAGCTGTGTGATCTTCGACGAGCTCCACGCCCAGCCCAACCGGGACATGTGGGAAGTCATGACCGGCGCCGCCGGTGCCGCCCACGAGCAGCCGGTGTGGATCGTGCTGACCACCGCCGGGGACGACCCGGACCGGAACAGCATCGGCTGGGAGATCCACCAGCGGGCGGCCTCCATCCGGGACGCCCGGCAGCTGCGGACCATCCTGGAGCAGGGGGGAGATCCCCGGCAGGTGCTCTCCCTGCGGCGGGTGGCAGAGGACGAGATGCCCCGGGCCCAGGAGGCCCTTCTGGCCCGGGATGAGACCAACTGGCTGCCGGTCCTTTACGGCCTGACGGCCATGTATGGAGACGACCCGGAGGATCTGGAACAGATCGACATCTGGGACAAGTCTCTCTGGGCCATGTGCAACCCATCCCTGGGAAAGCATCTGACCCTGCGGGCCCTGCGCCTGGAGGCCCAGGCGGCGAAAAAGAGCCCGGCGGCGGAGAAACTCTTCCGCTGGCTGCGGCTGAATCAGTGGATCAGCGTCAAGGCGGTGGGCTGGCTGCCCCTCTCCCTGTACGACAAGACCCAGTGGGGTCCCTCCGCCAGGGCGGACCGGCAGGCGTGGGTGGAGCGGCTGCAGGGCAAGCGGTGCTATGGCGGCCTGGACCTGTCCACTACCACCGACCTGACGGCCTTTACCCTCCTGTTCCCGCCCCAGCCGGGGCTGGACACTTGGGTGGCGCTGTTCCGGGCCTGGAGGCCCCAGGAGGGGGTGGAGGACGCGGAGCGGCGGGACCATGTACCCTATCAGGACTGGGCCAGGGCTGGCTTTCTGGAGCTGTGTGAGGGCGACATGATCGACTTCATCCAGGTGGAGGAGGCCGCTGCCCAGGCGGCCCAGCGGTACCGGCTGGAGATGCTGGGGGTGGACCCCTATCTCAGCCGGACGCTGACCCAGCGGCTGACGGAGCGGGGGCTGCACGTGGTGGAGATCCCCCAGACCATGCCCTCTCTATCCCCGGCCATGAAGGAGCTGGAGCGGCTGGTCCGCAGCCACCAGATGCTCCATGTTCATAACACCTGCGCCCGGTGGTGTTTCGGGAATGTGCGGTGTGCCGTGGACGGCAACGAGAACATCAAGCCCATGAAGAACAGGAGCATCGGACGCATCGACATCACGGTGGCCTGGATTATCGCCATGGCGGTGGCCCTGGTGGCGGCCAATCAGAAGCCAGACCTAGCGGCGGCCATGGACCGGCCGGAGTTCAGCCTCTGAGATGGGAGGAAATATGAAAAGCTGGAAGAACAAACTGAAAGGTCGGGCAGGGGAGCTGCTGCTGGCCTCTGGCGCCCTTCTGGCGGCTGTCGGGGCGGGGATGGTCTATCTCCCCGCCGGGCTGATTGTCGGGGGCGTGCTGGCCATTATCGGCGGGATGCTGGCTATTCTGGGAGGAGGGGATGACGCATGAGTCTGAAGCGTGGGCTGCTGTACCTGGCCAGGTCGCCCACCCGGAAGGCGGTGACGCCGGCGGCACTGGCGGCGGCGGGCTATCCCGCCGCCGGGGCGGAGGCCCCGGAGACTTACGCCCGGAAGCTGTCGGTGGTGGACCGGTGTATGAGCATCCTGGCCGGCTCCATGGCGAAGCTGCCCAGCTATGTGATGGACACCCGCACCCGGGAGCGGATCGACCACCCCATCCTGCGGCTGTTGAATGTGCGGCCCAATGAGGCCATGACCCCCAGCGTCCGCAAGGAGGTGCTGGAGAACAGCCGGAACGAGGGGGGCAACGGCTACGACTGGATCGTGCGGGATCCCGGGACCGGACGGGTGGTGGAATTGATTCCCGTGCCCTGGTACCTGGTGGAGCCCTGGAAGGACACAGTCGGCCGCATCTGGTATACGGTGAGCCACCCCATCACCGGGGAGCCTATGGTGCTGCCCCAGGAGGATGTGTGCCACTACAAGGGGGCCACCCGGGACGGGCTGAAAGGGATCTCGGTGCTCCGCAGAGCGGCCGACACCCTGGCCGAGGCCAAGGCGGCCCAGGAGTACAGCCGGACATTCTATGAGAACGGAGGTCAGCCCTCCGGCGTTCTCCAGACGGACAGCGACCTGAACGGCTATCTGATGGGGGTGGACGGAAAACCCCTGAAACGCCAAGACGGGAGCCTTTTGACCAAGAAAGAAGCCCTGCGGACGGACTGGGAGAAGGTCCATGCCGGCCCCAAGAACGGCCACCGGGTGGCCATCCTGGACCTGGGCCTGAAGTACACTCCCATCGCCGCAACCAACCAGGATGCCCAATTCGTGGAGAACAAGGAGATCTCCATCCGGGACATCGCCAGATACTTCGGGGTGCCGCTCTACAAACTGGGGGAGGGCAAGGAGGCCTATAACTCCAATGAGCAGAACGCCATCGAGTATGTGGTGGCCACCCTGCACCCCATCGTCACCCAGTACGAGGAGGAGCAGACTTGGAAGCTTCTCACCGACCGGGAGATCTTCGCGGGTCTGGAGGTCCGCATCAATATGATGGCGGAGCTCCGGGGGGACCGGGCGGCCAGGGGCCAGTGGTACCAGATCATGCTCCAGAACGGGCCCTTCTCCGTCAACGACGTGCGGGCCCTGGAGGATCTGCCCGACGTGCCCGGGGGAGATGAGCGGCGGGCCACCCTGAACGATGTGCCCCTGTCCATGTGGGCGGAGCTGAGCCGGCTCCGGGCGCAGACCAGACCGCCGGCGGAATAGGGGAAACGCGGAGCCGTCGTGAGCAGCCCGGATGGACTGGAGCGACGGGTACAAACCAGGCCAGTTCACAAACTGGACGTTTGTGCCCGGAGTCGGAGGGAAGCCGGGCGTTGCGAACAGGCGGAGCGTGACAAGGAGAGAAGCAAATGGATCAGATTTTGAAATCTGCCCGTCTGGAAAAGGCGGAGCTGGACGAGGGCGAGCTGGCCCTCATCAACGCGCAGACCCTGCGGCCGCTGTCAGCTGAAGAGGTGTTCACTTTCCGCCTGGCAGCCTGCGACAATCAGATCGACCGGGACTTCGAGCGGTTCACCGAGGCCACCCTGGAGGAGCTGGCGGAGCAGTTTGTGGGGCGCCCGGTGCTCCGGGACCACAAGTGGAGCGCCGATGCCCAGACCGCCCGGGTGTATGCCGGCAGTGTGGAGCCCGGAGAGGGTGAGGGAGTCCGCCGTCTGGTGCTCCGGTGCTATATGGTCCGCTCGGACCAGGCTGCCTCCACCATCGCCGCCATCGAGGGCGGTATCCTGCGGGAGTGCTCTGTGGGGCTGTCGGTGCGGCGGGTGGTGTGCTCCATCTGCGGCGCCAACCAGCGAGAGACCCTGTGTCAGCACTTCCCTGGCCGAGAGTATGACGGTCAGATGTGCCACATGGACCTGGACGGGGTGGAGGACACCTATGAGGTCTCCATGGTGGCAGTGCCTGCCCAGCGGGAGGCCGGGACCATCAAGAGCAAGCGATACGGCGGCCAGGAGCCGCCCCCGAACAGTGATCCCCCGGGTGAGGAGCCCGGAAAAAATGAGGCCTGGCGGGACGAGGCCCTGCTGGAGCTGGAAAAATCGAGATTTTGACAGGAGGACAGAACAATGAGCATGAGACGCAAACTGACCGAGAAGCTCCAGGAGCGCACCGAGCTGCTGGAGAAGGCCGAGGGCCTGCTCCAGGACGGCAAGCGGGAGGAGTACCGGGCCGAGATGGACAAGGTGAAGTCCATGAACGGGGAGATCGAGGAAATCAAGGGCCTGATCCAGGAGCAGGACCGGAAGTTCATGGAAAAGGCCCCGGACGGCGCCGAGGAGCGGGACAAGGCCGCTGAGCGTGGCAACCTGCTGATGAAGGGCCAGGAGGTGAAGTTCTCCGCCCTGGAGGTATCCAAGGCCCTGTTCCTGCCCCAGAGCGCGGTGGAGAAGTCTGTGACTCTGGCTACCGGCACTCTGGCCCAGCCCACCGGGGCGGGTACCAACATCCGGGACCCCCTGGGCAACGGGGTGGGGGCCATCATCGACCAGGTGTATGTCCAGGATCTCACCGGCATGAGCGCGTTCCTGGAACCCTATGTGATCTCTGAACTTGACGCCAAAGGCGCCAAAGTGGCCACCGCCGCCGGTACGGCCCGGACGGCCTCCAGCGACCCCACCTTCGGTGTGGCCAAGATCGCCCCTTATGAGCTGACCACCACCAGCTATGTGGACCGGAACATTGGCCGGCTCACCCCCGCCAACTACTACGCCAAGGTGTTCGCCATGGCCATCCGGGCCCTGCGCCGGAGTACAGTAAAAATGATCTTCAACGGGGACGGCCAGGCCACCAATGAGATGTTCGGCATCAAGACCGCCAAGAACGTGGCCGGAAACGCCATCTATGCCACCAAAGAGGTGAGTGCGGTGGATGCCGACCTGCTCACCAATCTGATGTTTGCCTACGGCGGGGACGAAATGCTGGGAGGCAGCTGCCGGCTGTACCTGAACAAGGCGGACCTGCTGGCCCTGGGCAAGCTCCGGGGCACCAACGAGAAGCGGCGGCTGTTTGACATCGTGCCCGACGTCGGCAACCCCAACACCGGCACCATCCGGGAGGGCGGCACCATCGTGCCCTACTCCATCGCCAGCGACCTGACCGCCCTCACCGGGGCCGACGCCACCAGCGCGGCCGTCCAGACCATGGTGTACGGCGACCCCATGAACTATGAGCTGGGCCTGTTCGGGGACTACACGGTACGAGTGGACGAGAGTGTGAAGGCGGTGGAGCGGATGTACACCATCCTGGGCGACGCCATGGTGGGCGGCAACCTGATCGTGGACAAGGGCTTCGTGGTGGCCACCCTGCCCAAGACCCCCACGGCCTGATATGGCCATCCCGGAGGAGTATAAGCCCCTGGTGCTGGCCTACTGCCAGGAGCCGGAGCCGGACGAGGCCGACCTGTTGGAGCTGAACCAGGCATGGGACAGCGCCGAAGCCTATCTGGAGGGGGCCGGGGTGACCCGGCCCGCCCCGGAGAACGCAAAGCGGCTCTCCCTTTGGCTGGGGGTGATGCTGCCCATGGTGCTGGACGAGTACGATCAGCGGGGGGCCCAATTCGATGCCGGGAAGCTCCAGGATAACGCGGTCTTCCGGCGGAAGCTGAACCAGCTGAAACAGACGGAGCCGCCCCTGAGCGAGGAGGAGACGCCGTGAAGCCCAGTATCGACGCGGGGAAGCTCCGGGACACCCTCCAGGTGCTGGAGCTGAAGGAGAGCCCGGCGGGGACCTGGGCGTGGCAGAATGTGAGAAACGCCCGGGGACAGGTGGAGCTGTCCACAAAGAGCAGCCTGTTCTCTTCGGTGGGCATCGGGGCCAGGGGGGCGGAAATCATTCTCCGCCGCCAGCCCCTGACCCTCCATAACGCTCTGCTGTGGGGGAAGCAGCACCTGTTCCTTACCTCTATCCTCCCGGAGGGGCGGCTGCACCTGCGGGTACAGGCGGCGCTGGTGGAACTGTCGGAGTGTCAGGCGGACATGGACGAGGGGGGCGGCGCCAAGTTCCCGGGGATCCTCGCCGAGAAGTACCTGAAGTGGGAGCAGCCGGTGCCCTACTCTACCAACGCCATCACCTATGTGTTGGTGACTCCCAAGGCCATCCAGCTCCAGCGGGGCGGCCTGGTTGGGGTGGACGGGACCAACTATGAGGTGCAGCTGGCCCATGTGCTGGACCCCTGGAAAAACGAGTATGAGATCATGCGGAGGGAGGACCTGTAATGCAGGAGCTGGATCTGTTCGCCCAGAAGCTGGACGGACTGCTCCCCAAGCTGCGGGACATCCGCCGCCAGGCGCTGGAGGACGCGGGGCAGCAGATGCTCCAGGCCGTCCGGGACCGCATCGGCGGCAGCGGACGGGTCCAGAGCTGGCAGCACCTCCATCTGGGCTCCGGGGGCGGGTACGCCGCCGTCCACGCCCGGGAGAGCACCTACGACGAAAACGGATATGCCGTGGGCCGCGTGACCAACGCCCTGGAATCCGGCCACCGGCAGCAGCCCGGGCGGTATGTCCCCGCCATCCAGCGGAAGCTGACCCGGGACCGGGTCCCGGGCCGGTACATGTACGCCCGCAGCGCCCCTGATATGGAACGGGCCGCCCGCTCGGCGGCCGCGCAGATCGAGGGGGAAATGGAACACATTCTGGAGGATTGACATGCTGAAACTGAGCGAGATCCTGGACAGCGTGGAGGAACTGATGAAGGAACGGTTCCCCACCCTGAAAGCCTACCGGGATCCGGCACGGAAGAACTTTGACCGGCCGTCCTATCTGGTGACCGCCGGCAAACAGACCATGGAGGGCGCCACCGCCCGGACAGTGGACCGCACCGCTCAGGTGACGGTGAGCATCTTCGAGGCGGTGGACGACTACCACGAAAGCCAGGCGGAGGCTCTGGCCGGTCGGCTGTCCAGCGCCATGGAGCTGTTTTCCGTCGGCGCCATCCAAGCGGGGGACCGGTATCTGGATGTGGGGACGGTTTCCGGGACTGTAAGCTGGGACTTTGCCGAGCTGACGATCCCCCTGTCCTGGCAGGACGACCGGGAGCTGAACGAGCCGGACTATGCGCCGGCGGAGCACATCGACCTCACAGTGGAGGTCAACCACTCAAAAATCGAGTGATTAGGAGGAGAGGAATATGGCAACGACATTGGGCATGCCCACCCTGACCGTCACGGTCAAGAAGGCGGCCCAGACGGTGGCCGCCCGCCTGAAGGACGGAGTGGTGGCCATGATCGTCCGGGACGCCTCCGAGACCTCCGGGCTGTATGTGGTGGGCGAGAAGGCGGACATCCCCAGCAAACTGGCCGTGGCCACGGCGGCGCAGGTGGAGCGGGCCCTGATCGGGGGCATCAACCGGCCCCAGCGGGTGCTGCTGAGCGTGATCGGCACCAGCGACGACCTGGTGACCACGGGGGCGGCCGCCCTGGCCAGCAGCGATTTTGACTATCTGGCCGCCCCCGACGATGTGGATACGGAGGAGATGGAGGCCCTGGTGGAATGGCTGGACGGCATCCGGGCCAAGTACTCCGTGGGCAAGCTGGTTCTGCCCGACCACGCGGCGGACAACATGGCGGTGATCAACTTTTCCGCCTCCGGCATCCAGGCGGGAGGGACCTCCTATACCGGCGCCCAGTACTGCAGCCGGATCGCCGGCCTGCTGGCGGGGACCCCGCTGACCAACTCAGCCACCTCGGCGGTGCTGGAGGAGGTCACCGGCGTGACCGAGGTGGCTGACCCGGACGGGGCGGTGGCTGCGGGCAAACTGATTCTGGTGTACGATGGCCGAAAGGCCAAGCTGGGAAGGGCGGTGAACAGCCTGGTGACCGTCCCCACGGACCAGAGCGAGAGTCTGAAGAAGATCAAGATCGTAGCGGCGGTGGACCTGATCCGCCGGGAGGCCAAGCTTCTGCTGGAGGACCAGTATACGGGCCAGGGCAACAGCTACGACAACAAGCTGGTCATCCTGACCGCCTTCCAGGACTTCCTGCTCCAGCTGGAGAACGAGGGCGTGATCCAGGCCGGCAGCGGCTACGCCGAGCTGAACCTGGAGAAGCAGCGCTCCTGGCTGAAGGAGCAGGGGGTGGATGTCACCCAGATGTCCGATCAGGAGATCCTGCAGGCGGACACCGGCTCCTACATCTGGATCAAACTGGGCGGGACCATCCTGGACGGTATGGAGGACTTTGACCTGGAGTTCTACATGGGCTCCAACACGGTAACAGGAGGGACTGAGGCATGAGTGGAACGATCGACAGCGCCAAGCGAGTGATGTCCGGCACCTTCGGGGAGCTGTGGTGGGATGGGGAGCTGATCGCCGAGTGCGACAAGTTCACCGCCAAGTACACCCAGACCAAGGAGCCCGTGAGCCTTGCCCGGCAGATGGTGGAGGACACCAAGGTCATGGGCAGCCGGGGGACCGGCTCCTTCCGGGTGTACAAGGTATACAGCCGGTTCCAGGCCTACGCCGACGCGGTGCTGGCCGGGGAGGATGTGCGGGGCACCTTCATCTCCAAGCTGGACGACCCGGACGCCTATGGCGCCGAGCGAGTGGCCCTGTACAATGTCTCTCTGGATGAGGTGCCCCTGGTCAACTGGGAGCGCAAGACCATCCAGAAGGACGAGGTGCCCTTCACCTTCACCAGCCACAAGTTCCAGGAGACGGCATAAAAAAGCCGCCCAGCCGGGCGGCGGGAAGAGGCCCATCCCATTGGGCCTCATTGACAGAAAGCGTCCCCTCTGATAGAATGACCTTGCCCCGGAAGGGGCCGGAGGGACGCTGCACAAGAGGCAGGCGGTCAGCCACACTCCCCGAAAGGGGGTGAGGCATATGCCTATCACGATCACACTACATATCCTCGGATATACAGTGACGATACGGATAAAAGGCAGAAACCGCCACCCCGGCAGGTGACGGTTTCCATTTTGGTAAACTTGTGAACCCGTTGGGCTGACCGCTTGTCGCAGTCGTCCCTCTGTCATCATTATATCAGACCAGGCCGCTTTGTCAAGGGAGACAGGGCGGCTTTTTTGCCGCCGGAAGGAGGAAACACCGTGGAAAAGCTGGAGAAACCGGAGAGGCGGACGCCGAGCCTGCTGGAACGCCTGCTCCGCCCGGAGACGCCCAATGTGCAGAGGTCCCTGCCGGAGAAGAAATTCCGCCTCCCCCGGCTGGGGAGCGAGGAGGAGCCGGCGGTTTTCACCCTCCGGGCCCTGCCCTACGGCCGGGTCCAGGAGCTGCAGGAGCTGGACAAGGATGTGGAGATCCACATCCTGCTGGCCGGCTGTGCCGACCCCAACCTGCGGGACCCGGCCCTGATGGAGAAGTTCGGGGCGGCCACCCCGGCGGAGGCAGTGAAATGCCTGCTGCTGCCCGGGGAGATCGCGGACCTCAGCCGGGAGGTGGAGAAGCTGTGCGGCTATCGCCGGCGGACCATTGAAGAGGTAAAAAACGGCTGAGGGAGGGCAGCGACCCGGAGCTGGCCCTGGTCTCCTATCTGTTCCAGGTCCACCACTGGACACCGGAGCAGTATTGGGCCATGAGCCGCGGCGGCCGGGACCTGGTCTGGGCGCTGGCCCTCCAGGAGAGCGAGGAGGCGGCGGAGCGCGCCCGCCTCTGGAGAAGGAAATAAAAGGCCGCCCCCGGGAAGGGGGCGGCGGCAATTACAGAACAGAGCAGATCAAACAGAACATGCAGACGGCGGCGCAGAGCATCCCGCCGCAAAAGTCAGAGTCCGCTTTGACGCTGATCCCGTCCAGGTATTGGAAGGCCCAGCGGCGTCCCCAGCGGACGAGAAAGACGATTGCCAGTATAAAGGAAACAACTCCAACGAAAGCCAGCATGGAACTCACCGACCTTTCTGTGCTCATTTTATCAATTTCCGGTTTCCCTGTCAACAAGGAGGTGGAGAAATGCCGGACGCTTCCCTTGTGATCCGAGCCGAGGACCGATATTCAGAGGCGGTCCGTAAAATGTCTTCCGTGACAAAGAGCTTCAGCAAAGACGCGGATGAGATGAACCAGACCCTGGAGGCCCTGAGCCGGCAGAAAGGCCCCCTGGCCGCGTCTCTGAAAGATCTGCGGAAGGAATTGAGCGAGGCTCAGAAGCAGTTCAACGAGACCGGAGACGAGGCCTCCAGGATGAACCTGGAACTGGCTCAGTCCAAGTATGACACGGCACAGCGCAATCTTAATCTGTTGACCCGAACAGCCCGGGACGCGGAGCGGCAGCTGTCGAGGACCGGGGCGGCCGGACGGGATGCCGGTGAAGGGGTGCGCTCCGGCGTGAACGCCATGGTCGGCGCCGTCGCCACCAGCGGGATCGGCGACATGGTCGGCAGCCTCGCCCTATCTGCTGGAACTTTCTATGCCGGGTCGCTCCTTGGGGACGCCGGCGGCACCATTGCCGGCTCCGCGCTCCAGTCGGCGGCCAGCGGCGCGGCCATCGGCACCATGATCCTGGGGCCCGGTCTTGGCACCGCCGCGGGGGCCGCGGTCGGTGGTCTGGTCGGCGGCGCCAGCGGCTGGCTTCAGACAGAACAGTCCCGGGACGATGCCTTTACAAGCTATGTCCAGGAGGCGGTGGAGGGGCAGCTGGAGGAGATGGATTCCATCCGGTCCTCCGGCTCCGCCACGGCCGGCCAGCGGGAGCAGGACCAGATCGCCTTTGCCCAGCGGTTCGGCTCTGCTGAGGCGGCCCAGAGCTATCTGGACCAGGTGCGGGCCATGGCGGTCAACACCAATTACACCTATGACGAGATCACCGGGTACTCCAAAAGCCTGCTGAACTCCTACAGCGCCGACGAGACCCTGGGGGTCCTCCAGACCCTCAGCGACGCCACGGCGGGCCTTAACCTGGACAGCAGCGGTGTGTCTATGTTTATCGCCGGCCTGAGCCGGATGCGCACCACCGATAAGGTGACCCAGGAGTACCTGAATTACTTCTCCGAACGGGGCCTTGATGTATACGACGCCCTGTCCCGGAGCACCGGGGCGGACAAGAGCCAGATCGCCGGGATGGTGACCGACGGAGACATCGGCGGCGTGGAGGCTGCCCAGGCCATCCTGGACTATATCCAGGCGGAATTCGGCGGTCTGAGCGAGAAGCTGGCTACCACCTATGACGCCATGGTGGACAACCTGGGAGACGCCGAGGCCAACCTGAACGCCCGGATGGGCGAGGGCTACAACGAGGCCAGGAAGGCTGGCCTGCAGGCCCAGATGGACTGGCTGGAGAGCGACCAGCTGGGCGAGGCCTATGAGGCCATCGGGGCCTGGAAGGCGGAGCTGGAGAACGCCAAGGAGCAGTACATCCGGGACGCGGTGAACGAGGCCATGAGCTCAGAGGACTACCAGACCGCCCAGGCGGAGGGGGACGCCGCCGAGATGGGCCGGATCATCATGCAGGCCAAGATCAACGGCATGAATGAGTACAACGCCAACGAGGGCAAGGATGAAGTGCTGGCCCAGGAGCTGGCCCTGATCGAGGGCGTCCGGGAGGACACGGCCCTCAGCGACGCCTACTGGGATGCCGGATACACCCTGGGACAGGAGTTCTCCAAGGGCCGGGCGGCCGGCATGAGCGGAGGGGCGGGCGAGGACAGCGGGGACTTTACAGACCCCACTTCCGCCAACTACAGCCCCATCATGATGGCCTATTCCGGGCTGGATGTGCCCGGCTACGCCACCGGCCTGGACCGGGTGCCCTATGACAATTACCCTGCGATCCTCCACGAGGGGGAGCGGGTGCTGACGGCCTCCCAGGCCCGGTCCTATGACCGGGGCGGCGGCGCCGGCGGCGGGATCGTCATCAATATGAACGGGGCGGTGATCCGGGAGGAGTCGGACATCGAGAAGGTGGCCCAGGCCCTCTATGAGCGCCTGGTGCAGGCCCGGACGGCGGGGGTGTACGGATGACTCTGACCTTTTCCTTCTTGGCCGACGGGGAGGAGCTGCAGCTGCCCGTCTCCCCCGTCCCCTTCGGCTGGGGTACCGGCAGCAGTCCCCGGGAGTTGACCGTCAACGGGACCGGCACCCTCTATCTGCCCGGCGACCCGGCCGCCCGGCGGGGCTCCCTGTCCTTCTTGTTGCCGGCCCACAACTATCCCTTCTGCAATTCCGGCGCGGTGCTGGACCCCTACCACTACATCGAGATATTCGACCGGTGGATACGGGCCAAGAAGATCGTGCGGTATGTGGTGCCCGGGGTGATCAACGCCCGGGTGGTGCTGGAGGAGCTGACCTATGAGGAGCGGGACGGCTCCGGGGATGTGTACGCCACTTTGTACCTGGCCGAGTCGCCGGCCCTGGAAGCGGTGACCTCCCAAGCCTCCGCCGCGGCCACCGCCGGCCGGGCGGAGATGGAGGTGGAGCAGCAGTACCAGAGCTATACCGTGGTGGAGGGGGACTGCCTGTCGGTGATCTGCCGGCGCTACTACGGCGACGGCTCGGCGGCCTGCTATAACGCCCTGGCCCGGTACAACGGGATCTCCAACCCCCATCTGATTTGGCCCGGGCAGGTGCTCACCATCCCGCCCAAGGACCAGATGGGACTGTGAGGTGTATCGATGATCCTGAAACTCACCCACGGGAGCCAGACCGTGGAGAACGCCTGGGGCTTGGTCAGCGGCGTCACCTGGAAGGGGGACAAGCGGCAGGCGGCCCGCACCCTGTCCTTCCGGCTGGCGGCCAATGAGGCCGACCCCTATCTGCCGGCGGTGACCTGCGAGGAGGGTACCATCGTCAGCCTGTGGGACGACAACGGGGCCGGCGTCTACCAGGGGGTGGTGACCGCCACCCAGATGGCGGACAACACTCCCTATGTGACGGTCACCAGCCACGACCGGGGGATGTACCTGGCGGGCAATGACGGCACCCTCCAGGTGCGGCAGGAGCCGGCGGAGAGCGCGGTGGCCCGGCTGTGCCGGGAGTACGGCATCGAGACGGGGGAGCTGGCCTATACGGGGGTCGCTCTGGATCGGAAATTCGCCGGCGTCCCCCTGTGGGGGATCGTGACCACCCTCTACACCCTGGCCAGCCGGCGGACGGGGAAGCAGTACCTGGCCCGCTTCGACTGGGACAGGCTGACGGTGCTGGAGCGCAGCGAGAGCGAGCGCAGCCTAGTGATCCGGCCGTACAGCAATCTGCTGCAGTCCAGCACCACCCGGTCCATCCAGGACATGGTCAACAGCGTGGGCGTCTACGACCGGGACGGCGCGCGGCTGACCACCGTCCGGGACGAGGCCGCTGTGGCCCTTTACGGCCTGCTGGAGCGACACATCACCCAGCGGGAAGGGGAGGACCCCCAGCAGGAGGCCCAGGCCATGCTGGCGGCCGGAGGGCTGTCCCAGAGCGTGACGGTGGAGTGCATGGGGGACTGCAAACTGATCACCGGGGCCACCGTGGTGGTCCGGCAGCCCCTCACCGGTCTGTCCGGGCTGATGTGGATCGACAGCGACACCCATGTGTGGAAGGACGGGGTCCACACCGTCACCCTGACCCTGAATCTGCGGAATCTGATGTATGAGAGCGAACAGGGAGGTGAGCTGTAATGGACCCATTTGCCGGCATCCTGTCCGAGATGGACGGCCGGGCCAAGAGCGCGGTCACCTGGCCCTTCTGCCTGGGGACCGTGCGGGAGGCCGGGTCGGGCCGCCTGGTGATCCGGGCGGACGGCATGGACCTGGACCAGGACGAGCTATATGTGGCGGAGTATCTGACCGAGGGCTGGACCGAGCAGCTGACGGGGCTGTCCTGGCCGCTGACCGCCAGTCTGCCGGAGGCCACATTTCACGGGACCTGTGAGGTGATCATATCCGGGACCAGAGTTACCGGCACGGCTCAAGTCACCCGACCGCCGGAGACGGTGGAGGGGGTGACCACGGACGAGGATTCGGCCACCCACACCGCCCGGCTGGCGGCCGGCGACCCGGTCCTGCTGCTGAAATCCCAGGACGGACAGACCTATTATGTGATGTGCAAATTTGTGAGGTGGTGAGACTATGGCGTCCCTCTTTCCCTTGATCGCGGCCCCAGCCCAGGACAGCTCGGGCGCGGCGGCCGCCCTGCCCCTCTACCGGGAGGTCGCCTGGGACTTTGAGGCGGACCTACCCATCTGGCGGCGGGGCTCCCCCTATTGGGTGACCGGCCGGGAGGCCGTGACCACCTGGATATACAACACCATCAAGACCGCCCGCCGGGAGGTGGACATCTTTGATCCGAACTGGGGCAACGAGATCCAGGCCCTCACCGGCCGTCCCTTCTCGCCGGAGGTCAAGGAGTCGGAGGCGGCCCGGTACCTGAAGGAGGCGCTGGTGGTCAACCCCTACATCACGGATGTGCGGCAGATCCAGGCGGAGCTGGACGGCTCCACCCTCCGGGTGGCCTGCGCGGTGGATACCATTTACGGGGAGGTGGATCTGGATGTCGCTGGACTTTAGTGTGTTTTCCCAGGATGTCAGCCCGGAGAGCATCAAGAGCGAGATGGTGGCCAAGCTGGCCGCCCAGGGCCTGGATGTGGACACCAGGGCGGGCTCCTATACCGACCTGCTGTTCTCCGAGGCGGCCTATCGGCTCTATCTGACCTGGCAGCAGTTCGCCACCCTGCTGGCCGCGGCGGTGCCCGGGGAGGAGTCGGGGCCCTATCTGGATAAGTTCGGGGCCCAGTACGGCATCACCCGGACGCCGGCGGCCACCGCCTATGTGGAGGTGACCTTCTCCGGCTCCGACGGGGCGGTGATCCCGGCGGGGACGGTGGTGCAGACCACCTCCGGCCTGCGGTTTGCCACCCTGCTGGCGGCCCAGATCGAGGACGGGACCGCCACGGTCTCGGCCATCGCCCAGGAGGCGGGCAGCCAGTACAATGTAGAGGCTGGGACCATCGACCGCTTCCTGCTCACAGTTCCTGGAGTGACTGAGGTGACCAACCTGGAGCCGGGGGCCGGCGGCGCGGACGCGGAGGGCGACGCGGCCTACTACGGCCGCATCCACACCCGGCTCAGCGAGCCGGTGGCCTCGGGAAACCCGGCCTACTATGAGCAGCTGGCCCTGGAGGTGCCAGGGGTGGGTCAGGCCAAGACCATCCCCCTGTGGGACGGGCCCGGTACCGCCAAGGTGGTGGTGGCCAGCGCCGACAAGCAGCCCCTGGATGAGATCACCGTGGAGGCCGTCCAGCAGAAGATGGAGGAGTGGCGGATCATCGGGGCCGACATCACCGCCGCCTCCGCCGCCGCGCTGACCATCACCGTTTCGGCCCAGTGCACTCTGGACGCCGGTACCCTGACGTCGGCAGTGGAGGACGAGCTGGAGGAGCGGCTGGCCGCCCTGTTTCAGGAGCTGCCCTTTGGGACCACCGACCCGGTGCGCTATAACCAGGTGGCCCTGCAGCTGCTCAGCTGTGCCGGCGTGGTGGATTACGCATCTCTGACCCTGAACGGGGCGGCGGCCAATGTGACCAAGACCGCCGAGCAGGTGCCGGTGCTGGGGACCGTGACCATTACGGCGGCGGGAGGTGGCTGATATGTCCAACAAGCTGGAGGAGCTGCCCGCCCGCCTCCGGGCCAGTCCTTACACCGAGGGGGTCTCCTCGTCCATGAGTGAGGTGGCCCAGGAGCTGCTGGACCTGGCCAGGGAGTTCTGGAAGCAGTTCTATGTCCCCACGGCCACGGATTCCCTGGCGGAGTTCGAGCGGCTGTACGGGGTCACCCCCGCTACCGGGGCCACGACCGAGGAGCGCCGGGCGGCCATCACCACCAAGATGTGCGCCGCCGGCACGGCCAACGCCGCCCTGATCGAGTCCATGGCCAAGGCCCTGACCGGGTACGACTGCAAGGTGACCGAGAACTTCTCCGACTACACCTTCTCCCTGCGCTTCTACGGGACCTCGGCGGGCTTCATTTCCATTGACGCCGCCCTGCTCCAGTCCTCGGTGGCGGTGGTGGCGCCGGCCCACCTGCAGTTCATCATCGAGCCCATCACCTGGGCGGACCTGGAGAGCGCCGGCCTGACCTGGGAACAGCTGGAGGAGCAGTTCGACAGCTGGCTGGAGCTGGAGAGCTCCTTCTTCTGCCATCTGGAGGGGGAGGCGGGGACATGACCCCTCTGGAGGACCTGCGGGAGCAGGCGGCGAAGCTGAAGGGGCGCGTCCGGGACTACCAGGAGGCCGCCAAGAGGGCAGCCCCCCAGGAGCGGGCGGCGCTGAAGGCCAAGATCACCGCCTATCGGGCGGCGCTCCGGGACATCCAGGTGCAGATCGACCATCTGGATCCCCCGGAGCAGCGCAAGGACCGCCGGGTACAGACCAGGCGACTGGACATCGGGGCCATGTCCTTCGACTTCTTCGAGCGTACAAACGCCGCTTGGAGCGATCTGGAGGGCCACAGCTGGGCCCAGGTGGAGGCCGGCGACACGGTGGAGCTTGGGACGAGCATGGAGCAGCTGCAGCAGTGGATGGCCGAGGGATCCCAGCGGCTGACTAGGAGGCAGAGGCTCTATCTGGATGCCTACTACAACGACGGCCTGTCCATGGAGACGATTGCGGAGCAATACGGTGTGGGTGTCTCCACGGTGTCCCGAGTCATCCGAAACGGCCTGGACCGGATGCAGGCCTGGGTGGACAGCAAGCGGCTGATCGAGGAGTGCGCCGACGGTCAGGGCGGGTTTGACTGGGCCCGGTACCTGGCCCGTGTCCCGGCTCTCACCGACCGGCAGCGGGAGCTGATGCTGCTGGTGTTATCCCAGTGGCCCAAAACCCGGCAGGAGCTGGCGGACAAGCTGGAACTGGACCAGTCCACGGTGGTCCGGACCTTGCAGCTGGCAGGGCGGACGATCCGGCGCCTGGGGCCCAGCGGGGAACCGGTCACCCGGCCGGAGATCCGGGACTGGGAGGGGGCGGACACGTGTTCCCTGGCGCTTCAGACCGGCATGCCCCTGTATTTTTACTATCGGTACTGCTTCCGGGGCGAGCGCGTGGGCGGTGTCTCCCGATACAACTACGAGCTGGCCCGCCGCCGGGCGGCCGGGATAAGCCCGGAGGAGGCGGCCCAGGAGCTGGGGCTGAAGCCCAAGACCGTGCGCTCCGCATACAGCCGCATCAAGCGGCTGGGGATCGCGGTTGGGGACACCGTCAAGGACCGGCTGGACCCGGAGACCTATGTGAAGCTGCAGAGGATGGTGACCCATGCTGGTACATAAACGGACCATGGGGGTGCTGGACCGGATCTGGAAGGGTTTCTATCGTAGAGGGCCGGGCGGCGTCAGTGAACCAGTCTGTCAGACGGCCACGCTGGCCGATGTGGACGATCCGGACGAGTGGTGGGACATCCCGTCCACGGACCACCTGGCAGCGGTGATCCGGAGCTGTTACCCCTGGCTGGAGCCCCAGGTGGACGAGGCCGGGGCCCTCACTGGCGTGACCGTCCTGCGGGAGGGGCGGAGCGAGGAAGAACGACTTCGGGAGGCGCGGGCCCGGGAGGCCGCCCGGCGGGGGTATCGGAGCCCAGGGCGGGTGAGGCCCAAGGGGCTGATGCCGTTCCTCGGTGCATCCCAGCATACATCAAATCCCGGCGCGGCGCCGGATATGAGGGGCAAACAGCCCCGGAAGGAGGAGTAGGCGATGAGCCTGTACAGTAATTCCCTCTCCATCGGCGGAGTCCCCTGTGGGCTGGTGATGAGAGGAGCGCAAAATGGCCAATATCTCGCCGTATTCGAGCGGTCACAGGTGAGCTTGGATCAGATCGAGGGCATCAACTGGGCCGCCCCGGAGATCTCCGGGAGCTGTATCTTGCCCGCCGGGTACGGGTACACGGTGGAGGACATCCAGTATGACATGGCCACCAAGAGCTACCGGGTGACCCTGCAGGTGGCCTCGCAGTACATGGGGGATGTGAGCGGCTATCAGGCCCAGGTGGCCGAGCTGGAGGACACGGTGGCCCAGCAGGCGGCAACCATCCAGGGACAGGAGACCGCCCTGGCTGAGCGGGACGCCACCATCGAGGAGCAGGCAGCCGCCATCGAGGCGCTGGAGGCCGCCGGCACTGCGGAGGGCATCCGGGCGGAGCTACAGGCCGCCTATACAGAGGGGGTGGAGAGCAATGGCTGATATCGTGACCATGGCCAAGGACGAGCTGAAGGCTCGGGGCAAGGCGGACGCCGCGGCCCTAGCCGCCCGAGCCGTCTCCGGGGAGGCGGATGCTCAGGAGCTCCTGGACAAGCAGAGCATGATCCCCACCTGGCGGGCCCGGGACTGCACCCAGGTCCCCGTGGGTACCCCCTACCAGTGGCAGGGGATGATCTACAAGCTGGTGCAGCCCCACGATGCCACCGGCAACGAGGGCTGGACGCCCGATGCGGTGCCCGCCCTGTGGGCGGCAGTGTCCCTGCCCGGGGAGACCGGTACCCAGGACGATCCCATCACCGCCGCCCGGGGGATGGAGTACACCTATGGCCTGTACTACCTGGACCCGGAGGACGGGCAGATCTATCTCTGCACCCGCACCGGTGAGAGTGAGGGCGGTAAGATCGTCCTGCAGTACCTGCCCCACGAGCTGGTGGCGCAGTACTTCGAGGTGGTGGGGTAGTGGATGAGATTTTGAACATCGCCCTGGCCTGCCTGGGTTCCTCCGGGTTGACTGCTATCATCCTGGCCATCCTAAACCGCCGCTGGTCCAAGCAGGACAAGCAGGATGCCGTAGTTGCGGGCCTTAAGGTGCTGACGGTGGACCGGGTGCGGTACCTGGGACGGTGCTACATCAAAGACCAGAGGATCACTCTGGAGGACAAGGAGAACCTGGAGGACATGTACCGGGCCTATAAGGCCTTGGGAGGAAACGGACACCTGGAGACCGTGATGGATGAAGTGGAGCGGCTCCCGGTGACAGGAGGGAGGTGAAACCATGGATTTTGGCGTTGCGAGCGTGGCGGCCATCACGGTGATCTGCTATCTGATCGGCCTGATCGTCAAGGCGTCCGGCCTGGACAACAAGTACATCCCGGCCATTGTGGGCCTGTGTGGCGGCCTTCTGGGCGGGGTGGGTCTCTACCTAGGCCTGCCCGATTTCCCGGCCGCGGACCCCCTGACGGCGGTCGCTGTGGGTATTGTGAGCGGCCTGGCGGCCACGGGCATCAATCAGGTGGCCAAGCAGATGAGCAAGTAATAATCTAATTATCAGATCATCAGATTCGGAAAGGAGATCACAACTATGAAGTGCAGCGAATATCTGTGGAAGTACATCGACCTCCAGGCCCGGATGGGCAAGACCGAGGGGTGGAGCCCCGAGCGGACCCAGGGGGAGCTCCGGCTGGCCATGGAGGCCAACGGGGACACCCGGATCGTTTCGGACACCACCGGCGAGGCCATGACCGAGCGGGAGGCCCGCTCCGTCCTGGGCCGCAATGAGAAGGCCCTGTGGGACGCCTACCGGGACGGGAGCCGCGCCCGGTTCGACCTGATTGTCACTGGACAGCAGGTGCGCGACGATGAGTACCACGACCAGAAGGAAGCCGCCGAGGAGGCGGATCAGGAAGGCGAGGCGGCTGTGGAATGAACGAGGCGCAGCTTCGCCAGAGCCTGGTAGATGTCATGCGGGGGTGGCTGGGGTATAGCGAGGCCAACGGAAAATTCCAGGGCATCATCGACCTGTACAACACCCAGCGCCCTCTGCCCCGGGGATACGCCGTCCAGTACGACGACGAATGGTGTGCCACCGCCGTGACCGCCGCCGGAATCGCCGCTGGGCTCCATGACATCATCCTGCCCGAGTGCTCCTGTTCCAAGATGATTGCCCTCTACCAGGCCCAGGGCCGGTGGATGGAGGACGACGGTTATGTGCCGCAGCCCGGCGACATCATCATGTACGACTGGGAGGACGACGGACAGGGAGACAATATCGGCGCACCCAACCATGTGGGTGTTGTGTCGGAGGTGACCAGCGGCACCATCACCGTCATCGAGGGCAACAAGGGTGAGGAAGTTGCTTCCCGGACCATTGCTGTCAATGGCCGATACATCCGAGGGTACTGCCTGCCCGACTATGCCAGTAAAGCCCAGGCGGATGAGGATCCGGAGTATACGCAGTGGGTGCGGCACTTTGAGCGGTACCGCCGGGAGCTGGCAGCCCAAGCGGCCGACCCCTGGGCGGTACCCTATATCGCCCAGGCTATCGACGCCGGCCTGATGGCCGATGTGGGCGGTACCATCGAGCGGCCCCGGGACTTTGTCACCCGGCAGGAGCTGGCCACCAGTCTGGCGGCCGTGGGAGAAAGGATAGAGCGCGGCGTGAAGTAATCTCAGCTGTGCGGTTTGGGCGTGCAGGTTTCCCTTTTGGTTTCCCTTTGATCGGTAAAAACTGGTGGGACAACACAGAGGTAAATGTTGCGAAACGATAGGGAAAACCTAGATTCTGCCTCCATGTTTCTCGGGAAAAAGGCAAGAGAAAGTAAGAAGGTTTGTTCGACTCCCGCCTCGCGCACCAAACCAACGAAATCCGAATCCGTTTCCGATTGGGGACGGGTTCGGATTTTTGGTATTCTTCGAGCGATACGAAAATCTCTACTTCCGCAACGGGGTAAAGCGCAGGCCCACCTCCAAGCCGAGAGGCCCACGGAAAAAGAAGCAGGCAGGGTAAAGCGCGGCGGCGGTATCACCACGATACCGCCGCCGTTTTTCTGCTGATACGGCCCGAATTTCCAGCGGGAGGGAAAAAGATGATTTTCACCATTTTTCCAGCCAGAGGAAAAAAGATGAAATTTACCATTGTTTTAGGCCTTGTAACGATTTTTACCATCCGTGTCATGCGGCATAAAAATATGGTAAAAATCGGCGTCGCTCCGCTCCAAAACAAGTCCATATATGCGTATAAAAATTTTGGCTCATCAAAAAGGTGAAATTCACCATTTTTTCAAGCCAAAATTCGCGGCATTTTACCATTGGAAAATAC